>JAZUED010000116.1:0-2782 GCA_045640005.1 Candidatus Fimousia sp. | reverse complement strand
TGTTTCATATACTGTCATGGACACAACCATGTAACCAGCTTCCTTTAATTTGTCGTAAAAATACTTCGCAAAGTTTTCTGCAGTCGGACGCATCGGCAGTTCTATAATTGCAAATGCTTCGTCCATCAGTGCAGACATCGTGCTTTCTTTTAAGCTTCCTGTTTCGATAATTAATTTATGATCAAATTGATCTACCATAGCTTTTAAATCAGCTTTCAGTTCAGAAAAATCCACAACCATTCCGCGAGTATTGCCTTCACTCTGTAAATGCTCACTTCCAACCTCTGCAACTACCTTCCAGCGGTGACCGTGGATGTTGCTGCATTTGCCGTCGTAGCCCTTTAAAAAATGCGCTGCATCAAATTCCTTCTGTGTTTTTAAAATATACATCTAGATTTTCTCCTTTTCGGAAATAAAATGGGACAAGCATAAATGCTTGTCCCTACATAAATTCCATTTCGTAGTCCTGGTTTTATTTATAGACAGGATGGTACAAGCGAACTGTCTTATTCAAAATTATATTTTATCAGATAGGCAATTAATCGTCAATCAAAGTTGCGATCAGTGCCTCTGTCTGACCAATATTTATGTTATCCGCGTAACATCAATTCTTTGCCGACGATTTCCCCATTACGATAATAAATTCGTGGCACGCGTTTGCTTACTGCACAAGCGATTTCATAAGGAATCGTGCCTGCAAGTGCCGCAATATCATTGATGGACTGGTGATCACCAAAGATTTCAACTGTGCTTCCTTCTCCAATTTCAGGAACATCAGTTAAATCAATCATACACATATCCATACAGATCTTTCCACGCTGGTTTACAAGTCCGGCATCAGTATAAACTTCCACACGGTTAGAAAGACAACGGAAGAACCCATCCGCATAACCATAAGGAATGATACCCATACGGGTTGGTCTTTCAGTCGTAAAGATGCCACCATAACTGATTCTTGTATTCGCTGGGTAATCTTTGATGCCATAAACCTTGCTCTTTAAGGCCATAACCGGCTTAAGGCCAAGTTCTTCGGCAAATTCGCCGTAACCGTATAATAAAAGTCCTGGTCTTACCATATCAAAATCAAGCCATGTTTCCGGATATCTGGCAACACCACCTGTATTTGCGCAATGTTTGATTGCAAAGTTCTTACCGGAAAGTGCTTCTGCCTTAGAGATTGCTTCTTTAAAATTAGCAATCTGATGATTTGTATAATCCTTGCAGAATTCTCCTGGTTCATCGGAAACAGCCAGGTGAGTAAAAATACCTTCTGTTTCAAGTCCTGGAAGTGCCATCGCTTCCACGATTTTGTCAACAGATGCATCTAATTCTTCATCATTACATAAAAAGCCGATACGGGACATCCCCGTGTCTGCTTTGATATGAATTTTTAACGTGCCACCTGCTTTTACTGCTTCTTCGCTGTAAGCAAATGCATCCTCAGTGCTTGAAACTGCCTGTGTAATCTGATATTTGATCAGATTTTCCACTTCTTCTTTTGGTGTATGACCAAGGATTAAGATTGGAAGTGTGATGTCATGCTTACGAAGCTCGATTGCTTCATCAACGCTGCTAACTGCCAGGTAATCTGCACCCTCTTCCTGAAGTACTTTACTTACCGGAATGGATCCACTTCCGTAAGAATCTGCTTTTACAACACCTAAAAACTTGCATTTTTCACCGATTCTTGCTTTTAATGTTCTATAGTTATGGGCAACTGCGTCGAGATCGATCTCTGCCCAGGTTCTTTCTAATGTTGATTCCATCTTATGTGCGCCTTCTCTCTATTTATCGATTTTTGTAAGGATTCCTTCCATGAACTTTTTCGTATTTACCTTACCGGAATATGTTTCAGGATCCTTAATATGCGCCATCTCCTGACGTACCTGCTTAAAGTCAAATAAAATATTGGCATAGCGGGTAAAAACTGGATCATAGTAATCTTCACATCCAATCTCTGCTAAGTTCGCTAATGCCTTCTGGATGGCACGTCTGATACGCTGTTCCATATTCTTCTGATTGATATCAGCGCCTTCTTCCCCATATTTATCCTTAATAATTTTGGCATAAATGTCTTTTAAACGATAAGTTTTATGATGCTCCATCTTTTGGATACGATAAATCTCAAGAAGGACTTCCCTGATTTCATCTGTACCGGAAAGACCGATCAGTCCAATATCAGAAAATACTTTATCAATTTTATTCTTTAAATTATGATTTACAGATGGTTCCTTCGGTGCCTGCTGTGTTTCTGTTTCAAATAATACATTACGAATCTTGTACATAGATTCTTCTAATTCAACCATTCTCTTCACATTCGTAAGCACCGTTGTTGTTTCAATTGCGTTGATCGGTTTATAGATGTAGAACATAACCCCTGCTTCATAGGCTTTTGACACCATTTCTTCATCTTCTACACAGGAAATCATAATGATCTTTCCTTTAAATCCTCTTGAAATCAACTCTGTTACAATCTGTACACCATCTTTTCCCGGAAGCAAAAGATCTACGATCAGAATATCCGGGTGATAGAACAATACATCTTCAACTGCATTCTCACCACTTTCGAGTTGCGCAATTACATTACCTAGTTCTCCTTGACGAATCAGCATACTGATGATCGCTCTGATGCTTTTATCATCATCAATAATAACAAAATTCATATCTTCTCTTCTCCTTAAACTTTTTTTGGAAAGGAAATCACAAATTCTGTGCCCTTTCCAGGCTGAGAGTTCAATACGATATCACCATCTCTTTTCGTAACAAGTCGGATCGTAGCCAT
>JAZUED010000115.1:0-12617 GCA_045640005.1 Candidatus Fimousia sp. | reverse complement strand
TCACAGAACGACATGGCTACGATCCGACTTGGCGCTTCATGACTAAAGAAGAAATCAACAAGCGCAGCATTCGCCGTCTGGCGAATAAAATCGGTGTTGAAAACACAAGACTGCTCTTTGAGGTTCAGAAAGCGGACATTTTAGCGCAAAGTATGCATCAGCGTATGGATAAGCTTGATATTCTTGCAATCACAATGGATTTATTTGAAGAGATTGTTGCGGATATGGATTGTCTCACCATCAAAGATTTAGCCATCAATGGTGGAGATTTGATCCGACTTGGTATTAAGCCTGGAAAGCATATGGGAGAAATTCTTGATATGCTGCTTTTCATGGTTCTTGATGATCCTAAACTCAATGACAAAGAATTACTTCTTTGCATGGTTACTGAGATGGAACATCTTAAGTAGGAGGCTGCCATGACACAAGACGAAAAGTATATGAAACAGGCAATCAAGCAGGCAAAAAAAGCGGTTGCTATTGGGGATGTTCCAATCGGCTGTATCATCGTCTACGAAGATAAAGTCATTGCCCGCGGATATAATAAAAGGAACAAAGAGAAAAGTACTCTTGCCCATGCTGAAATCAATGCCATCAAAAAGGCAACTAAGAAGATTGGAGACTGGCGACTCGAAGGCTGCACCATATATGTTACTTTAGAACCTTGCCAGATGTGTGCCGGAGCATTGGTTCAGTCTAGAATTGATAAAGTGGTGATTGGATGCATGAATGGGAAGGCCGGATGTGCCGGATCCATCATCGATTTACTCCAGATGAAGCAATTTAATCACCAAGTAGAGAAAGTTGTTGGAGTATGCGAGGAAGAATGTTCTACATTAATGTCAGATTTTTTCCGTGAACTACGCCGAAAGAAAAAAGAAGAAAAAAAGGCGTTAAAAGCCTTAAATAATGATGAAAATAAAGAAAACCGTGAGGAATAATAATCCTCACGGTCTTTTTATTTTCCAGATTTTTGAATGTCAGAATCTATAAGTCTAATCATTCTTAATTACTTCTGGTTGTGAAGTAATTTATGTTCTTTGCCTTTTAAGATTGTATCGTACATATTCATAACGATTGGGTTGTCCTGAGAAATCTTAATCTGGGACTTGCTGTCAATCTTATAAAGACCTGCATAACGAGCATTCTTTGTACGCGGACCGAATGGAAGTGGCTGACCACCACCTGCGATACATCCACGTTTACAAGCCATAACTTCTACGAAGTCATAGTATACTTCGCCGTTTTCCATCTTAGTTAAGAGTTCATCTGCTGCTTTTAAGCCGTGAACAACTGCGATTTTTACATCACGATCGCCAACAGTTACTTCAAATTCTTTTACCTGAGCAGTACCACGAACACCGATGTTGCTGATATCAGCAAGAGTTGCAGAAGTGCTGTCGCCAACTACGTGACGGATAACCGCTTCTGTAACACCACCAGTTACACCAAAGATTGCTGCTGCACCGGAAGCAATACCAAATGGCATATCAAGAGCTTCTGGAGTAATCTGAGAAAGATCCATACCAGCTTCCTTGATCATACGGGAAACTTCAGATGTTGTAAGAACGTAATCTACAACAGGTTCACCATCATCATAGTGTTCTGGACGAAGGATTTCACCTTTCTTAGCAGTACATGGCATGATGGAAACTACCATAGTTTTTCTTTCATCCTTAGGATTGCATCTTGCTTCTTCCTTGATGATCGCACCAAACATGGACTGTGGAGAACGACATGTGGAAATGTGTTTTGCCATTTCTGGATGTTTGTTTTCACAGAATTTAACCCATCCTGGACAACAGGAAGTGAAAAGTGGAAGATTTTCATTCTTTTCAAGACGTTCCACGAATTCTTTTGCTTCTTCAATAACAGTGATATCTGCACCGAGGTTTGTATCATAAACTTCATCAAATCCCATCATACGAAGAGCTGCAGATAATTTACCGATGGCATTTCTACCTTTTTCAAGACCGAATTTATCACCGATGGCAACTCGAACAGCAGGAGCGATCTGAGCTACTACGCGAGTATTTTTATCTGCAAGTGCTTCCCATACAGGACGGAAGTTTGTCTTAATTGTGATTGCACCTGTTGGACATACAAGACGGCACTGGCCACAACCAACACAGTCTGTTTCACTCATCTTACGATTAAATGCAGGTGTTACTTTCATCTTAGATCCACGATATGCGAAATCGAATACGCCAATACCCTGAATTTCTTCACAAGTACGTACGCAGTCACCGCAAAGGATACATTTATTCTGGTCAATTACGATACTTGGAGAAGTTTCGTCAATTGGAACCTGTTCTTTATAGTTTTTGAAACGTACATAGGATACGCCTAACTGTAATGCTAACTGACGAAGCTCACATGTTCCATTTGCATGACATGTTGTACAGTCACGACAGTGGGAAGCAAGTAAGAGCTCGATGATCATCTTACGATGATGCTGTAATTTTGGTGTATTTGTGTAGATTACCATACCATCACGAGGTGTTTCGGAACAGGAAGCGAAGATACGACCACGGTCATCTTCAACTACACACATACGACATGCTCCATAAGTAGATAATTCTGAATGGTAACAGAATGTTGGAAGATTGATTCCTGCCTTACGGAGTACGGATAAAACGTTCTTTTCGTCGTCAAATGCAACCTTACGGTTGTTAATTGTCATATATTTCATCTTCGTAACCTCCTAGTCTTCAATATGGATTGCGTGGAATGCACAAGCATCTTCACAAGCACCACACTTGATACATGTGTTGTAGTCAATAGTAAATGGATTGCGAATCTGTCCACTGATCGCGCCAACAGGACAGTTTCTTGCACATTTAGAACATCCCTTACAAAGTTCAGGACTGATTACAAAGCGACGGAGTGCTTTACAGTTCTTCGCACGACATTTCTTATCTACTACGTGTTCTACGTATTCTTCGCGGAAGTTCTTTAAAGTACTCATAACAGGAAGAGCTGCGGATTTACCAAGGCCACAAAGTGCTGTGTCTTTGATCATGTTTCCGAGTTCATCTAATAAATCAAGATCTTCTAATGTTCCCTGACCGGCAACAATACGTTCTAAGATTTCAAGCATACGTTTTGTTCCTTCACGGCAAGGTACACATTTACCACAGGATTCGTTCTGTGTAAAGTTCATAAAGAAGCGGGCAACTTCTACCATACAAGTCTTGTCATCCATTACTACAAGACCACCGGAACCGATCATTGCACCTAATTTCTTTAAGGAATCAAAATCAAGATTTACATCTAAGTGTGGAGTCATAAGACATCCACCAGATGGTCCACCAATCTGAACCGCTTTAAATTTGCCATCACCTTTGATGCCGCCACCGATATCAAAGATTACTTCACGAAGTGTAGTTCCCATAGGTACTTCGATAAGACCTGTATGTTTTACTGCACCTGTTAAGGCAAATGCTTTTGTTCCAGGGCTGTTAGCTGGACCAATGGACTTGTACCAGTCAGCACCTTTGTTGATGATCATTGGAACGTTCGCATATGTTTCAACGTTATTTAATACAGTTGGCTTTGCAAAAAGACCCTGTTCAACTGTACGAGGTGGTTTAATACGTGGCATACCACGATTACCTTCGATAGAAGCAGTTAAGGCACTACCTTCACCACATACGAAAGCACCTGCACCACGGTTGATATGTAATTTGAAACTGAAATCAGTTCCAAGAATGTTGTCACCTAATAAGCCCATTTCTTCTGCCTGAGCAATTGCGAGACGAAGACGGCTGATTGCTAATGGATATTCAGCTCGAACGTAGATATAACCTTCCTGTGCACTTACTGCATAAGCTGCGATTAACATACCTTCGATCATCTTATGAGGGTCACCTTCCATAACGGAACGGTCCATGAATGCACCTGGGTCACCTTCATCACCATTACATACAACGTATCTGATTTTTTCTTTCTGACCTGCTACCTGAGACCACTTTCTTCCTGCTGGGAAGCCACCGCCTCCACGGCCACGTAAGTTGGACTCAGTAATTTCTTTTACTACTTCTTCTGGAGTCATTGTAAATAATGCTTTTGCAAATGCCTGGTAACCGCCAACTGCAATTGCTTCTTCAATATTCTCAGCATCGATCTGACCACAGTTTTCAAGTACTAAACGAGTCTGTTTTTTATAGAACGGAATTTCATCCTGTTTTTCATATTCTTTTCCGTCTTTGGAGAAAAGAAGGCTTGTTACCACTTCACCTTTTTTGATTGTTTTTTCATAAATGTCGTAACAATCATCTAATTTTACTTTAGTATAGAGAATACCCTGTGGTTCAATTCTCATTAAAGGTCCCATCTCACAGAATCCGTGACATCCACTCTTGTGCACAGTCACATCATCTCCATGAGCGATTTCTGGTCCGATGTGTACTTCTACTTCTGGATCGTCTTTGATAAGTTCACACATCTTATCGTAAATCTGACCGGATCCACCTGCTAAACATCCTGTACCACCACAAATAAGGATTCTGCACTTTGTTTCATCGATGCGCTCGCTTGTCTGGCTCTGAATAGCCTTTAATTCATCAAGATTTTTGATTACTGCCATCTTCTTATGCCTCCTCTCTTAATTTGCGGATGACCTCTGCTGCTTTATCCGGTGTCATAGCAGGATATACATCTTCGTTGATCATCATAACTGGTGCTAAACCACATGCTCCAAGACAGGAAACGGTTTCTAATGTAAATAACATATCATCTGTTGTTACTTTATCTTTAGAAAGTCCGAGTTCTGTATAAAGTCTGTCTAAAACAGACAAAGAATTACGTACATGACAAGCTGTTCCGTCACATACTTTAATTACATATTTACCCTTTGGATCAAAGGAAAAGTTTTCATAAAATGTCGCAACACTGAATGCTTTTGCTTCAGAAATTCCAATTTTTTCTGCCACGTAGGATAATAATTCCGGTGGAAGATAGCGATATTCATTCTGAATATCCTGAATAATAGGAATTAAAGCTTTCTGCTGTGCCCCATGCTGTGCGATGATTTCATCAGCTTTTTCATAATAGCTTTTTTCCAGCATAATTAACCTCCTAATTTTCATACCTTTACATCTTGCATACTAATCATAATGATTATAAATAATTGACAAATTTTTATCAATACCTTTTTGTACATATTTTCATACAATTTTGTGTGCATTTTTTCAGTAGAAAAAAAGGCTATTGTCAGCACTTGATTTTCATCAACTACTACAATAGCCTTTCATGCTACTAATAAAAACTCTTAAAATTCCATTGCATCGAGTACCATATCGAATGCTTCTCCTTCTGGTTCAGTTTTATACACAACCATCTCTTCAGTTTTCGGATGTACAAAACTGATTCTTGTAGAAAACAGTCCAATCTGATGATACTTCTTCTTAGCACTCTGAAATTTCTTATTATATTTCGTATCACCCCAGATACCACAACCTAAGTTAGCCATTTGCACACGAATCTGATGATGTCTTCCTGTCACTAGATAAATCAGAACAAAAGATAATTTCCCCTGTCCGGTTTCTACCATATCAAGAACTTCATATTCTAAGATGGCTTCCTTCGCTCCTTTTGTTCCTTTCTTCACAACTTTAGAAGTGTTCGTCTTGCCGTCACGAAGAAGATAATTCGTCACTTCACCAAACTCTTCATTCAAATGTCCAGAAAGGACCGCCTGATAATACTTTTCAAAAGTACCATCCTGCATCTGCGCACTTAAATTTGCAGCTGCTTCCTTGCTTCTTGCAAAAACCATAACGCCGCCTACTGGGCGATCAAGTCTATGAACCACATGAAGTTCAGGTTCTCCTTTCTTTTCTTTCTTAGCAATTTCATTCTTCAGATAATTTAATACACTTAAATCTCTTGATTTATCATTCTGGACCGGCATCCCTTGAGGTTTTACACATACCACAATCGTATCATCCATATATAGAATTTCCGGTTTCTTTGCTCTATTTCTCATACTTTTCCTCATTAAATCTTAAATCTGTATCCTACACCCCAGATGGTTTCAATATACTGTGGCTTGGATGTATCCATCTCAATCTTTTCGCGAATCTTTTTAATATGAACAGTTACGGTAGCAATATCACCGTAAGATTCCATATTCCAGATTTCGCTGAATAATTCTTCTTTCTTAAATACCTTGTTTGGATGGCTTGCAAGGAAAGTAAGAAGATCAAATTCTTTTGTTGTAAATGCTCGTTCTTCTCCATTTACATAAACTCGTCTTGCAGTCTTATCAATCTTTAAGCCACGGATTTCGATGACATCATTTACTTCCACCTGGCTTCCAACTAATCGTTCGTATCTTGCAAGATGCGCTTTTACTCTGGCTACTAATTCGCTTGGGCTAAATGGTTTTGTAATATAATCGTCTGCTCCAAGACCAAAGCCACGAATCTTATCAATATCTTCTTTCTTTGCAGAAACCATAAGAATTGGAATATCCTTCTTTTCACGCACTTTTTTACAGATATCAAATCCGTTCACATTTGGAAGCATCAAGTCTAAAATTAACATATCATAATCTTTGGAAAGTGCCTGTTCAAGTCCAGATTGTCCATCTGTTTCAATATCTACTTCAAAGGAGCTTAATTCAAGATAATCTTTTTCAAGCTCTGCAATCGCAATTTCATCTTCTACAATTAAAATTTTACTCATACTCTTCCTCCTCAACATACTCAGCTGCTTTACTGAGTGTAAAGTAAATGGTGGTTCCAGTGTTTACCTTACTGCTGGCCCAGATATGTCCACCATGATCTTCAATAATCTTTTTCGAAATGGATAAGCCAAGACCGCTTCCACCAGAGCTGCTTCTTGATGTATCCGCACGATATAAACGGTTGAAGATATTTGGCAGGTCTTTTGCGCTGATACCAATGCCATCATCTTCAATTTCTACCTGAACATAGGATTCCATGTCTTTTAATCGAATATTTACATGGCCGCCCTTGCCCCTCTTTGCACTGTATTTACAGGAATTACTGATAATATTATTAATGACTCTCTTAAGCTGTTCTGGATCTGCCACAACTCTGCACTTTTCTTCCATATAATTAAAGAAGGCAAAATCCATATTTTTCTGTTCTAAGTCAGAACTGATTTCTTCGATACAATCCGCAAAATATTCCTCAATATCAATACGTTCAAAATTATATGGAATCGTATTTGTATCAATCTTAGAAGCAATGGACAATTCATTTAACAATACATCCATATCATTGGCTTTGCTGTGGATCGTCTTTATATAACGTTCCATCTTCTCAGGCGTGTTAGCAACACCATCGATAATTGCTTCGGAATAACCTTTGATTGCGGTAAGTGGTGTCTTAAGATCGTGTGAAATGTTACTGATTAAATCTCTGATATCCTGCTCGTAACGCATTCGATCATTAATTGAGCGCTTTAATTCTTCACGCATTTCATTAAAGGAAATGCATAAATCACCGATTTCGTTATCACTTACGATTTCTACGTCTGTATCTAAGTCACCTTCTCGGATGCGGTCAGTTCCTTCTTTTAATAAAGCGATCGGATGTGCAAATTCCTTAAACATGAACCAGGTAAGAATAGTACTGGTCATAAAAAGCACAATCATAATCGCACAAACCGTCTGGTTGATGACAACCTGAAGCTTTGGTGCAATATTATCTAAGTTCGACATAATAAAAATCGTTCCTTCAGAGGAATCTGAGAAGATAAAATCCTGCTGTTTGATCAGGAAATTCTCAGGCTTAGATACAAGCATTCCATTCCCGGTTCTTGCAATAACAGAACCATAGTCTGGAAGCATCTTTTCTATTTTTTTATGTTTTTGGTCTGTTCCTCGGTAAATGATTGCATTGTCTTTACGTACGATCAAATAAGAATAGCGAGTAGTAAGTCCTTCATTCACCTTTTGGATATAATCTTCATTTTCAAAAGTCGCCGGATCATCCTTGGCAATTCTCTTAATCTCTGCAAATGTATCCGCCGTCAGATCATCTACCATATGCGTGGAGTTGGTAAGATAATTTACGTTGTTTGTTCCATTCGTATATAACGATTTGCTATAAGAATAATTCAGTGCTACCAAAGCGATGAGCACCATGATCAGAGGCAGTACAATCGCCGGAAATACGATTAACCTGACCTGTTTTAATATCTTCATGGCAAGACCTCCAAATTGTTTTCTACCATAAATTATACCATATTCATACCCAACAATTTATAAATGATTTATAAATAAAATTATTGATATATAGAACACAAAAGGCATCCCTCACTATGCGTAAGGGATGCCCACTGATCTTTATCTATATCAATTTTTTATTTTGAGTGTGCAAGGATGAAATCTAAAAGCTCATCAGCGACTTCTAATTTTGTCATGATTTCAAGTTCTTTTTCTTCGTCCTTAGTGATGAAAGTTACTACATTGGTATCAGTGCCAAAACCAGCACCTTTGACCTTTAAGTTATTCGCAACAATCATATCTAATTTTTTCTTTGCAAGTTTCTTTCTGGAGTTTTCTAACATATTCTGAGTTTCCATGGAGAACCCGCAAATAAACTGATCATCTCTTCGATGTTCTGCAAGATAGCCTAAAATATCAGTTGTTCTTTCTAAAGGAATAGACATCATATCGCCATCTTTTTTCTTGATCTTTTCTGTCGCAACATTTGCCGGACGATAATCCGCAACTGCTGCAGATTTGACTAAGATATCAGTCGCATCAAAGTTATCGCGAACTGCTTCAAACATATCCTGAGCACTTACTACATTCACTACATTCACAAATGGTGGTGGTGTCTGATTTGTCACACCTGTTACTAAAGTAACATCCGCACCACGAAGCATCGCTGCTCTTGCTACTGCATACCCCATCTTTCCTGTGGAATGGTTTGTGATATAACGAACCGGATCAATTGCTTCTCTTGTTGGTCCTGCAGTTACAAGCACTTTCTTGCCCTTTAAATCTTTTTTTCTTGCACATGCGCGTTCGATATAATCTACTAACACTTCTTCACTTGGAAGCTTACCTGCACCAGTATCACCACATGCGAGACGACCCGCCTCTGGCTGAATCACTTCATAACCATAGCTTTCTAATTTCTTTAAGTTGTCCTGCACGATTGGATTGTTAAACATGTGAGTATTCATAGCTGGTGAAATAATCTTTGGAGCTTCACATGCCATGATTGTTGTGCTTAACATATCGTCTGCGATACCATTTGCAATCTTACCAATGATGTTGGCAGAAGCCGGTGCCACTAGGAAACAGTCTGCTGCCTGTGCTACGGAAATGTGAGCGACATGGAACTGGAAGTTGCGGTCAAATGTATCTACCAGACATTTATGATTTGTCAATGTTTCAAATGCGATTGGATTAATGAAATTGGTTGCATTCTTTGTCATGATCACATGAACATCTGCATGCTTTTTGATGAGCATACTTGCAACATTCGCCATTTTGTAAGCTGCAATACTGCCTGTTACTCCTAAAACAACGGTTTTGCCTTTTAACATATCTTTGGTTCTCCTTCTT
Source organism: Candidatus Fimousia sp. (assembly GCA_045640005.1). GTDB lineage: Bacteria > Bacillota > Clostridia > Lachnospirales > Lachnospiraceae > Fimousia. The sequence continues at coordinate 3,064 of JAZUED010000115.1, read as the reverse complement.
ACTTAGCTGGTGTGAAGTGGAAGTTATCAATAAGTCTTGCTGTCTTATTGATATATACAGCGATTGCTGTTACGATTGGTCCTTCAATCACATCAACTGGCTGCATTGTTAAGCCATCAACTACTTTTACATAATCGATATGAGCCTGTGGTTCTGTTTCGATTAATTCAGTCATAGCTTTTACGATCTTAGCAGCATCTTTTTCGCCTTCTTCTGCCATCTTCTTACCTAAGAAAATGCTCTTGCTTAAGATTAAAGCTGCCTGTCTTTCGGATTCATTTAAGTATGTGTTACGAGAAGATTTTGCAAGACCATCTTCTTCACGGATGATTGGACATCCTACGATTTCAAGATCCATATTTAAATCTTCTACCATACGTTTGATGATCGCTAACTGCTGAGCATCTTTTTCGCCAAAGAATGCTTTATCAGGCTGAGCGATATTAAATAATTTATTACATACAGTACAAACGCCACGGAAATGAACTGGTCTGGATTTTCCACATAAGTCTTCTGTTAATACAGACATATCAACATAAGAGCAGAAGTTTGGAGAATACATTTCTTCTGGTTCTGGATGGAACACCATAGCTACACCCATTTCTTCACAGAGCTTGCAGTCTGCTTCGAAATCTCTTGGGTAGGATGCTAAGTCTTCTGTTGGTCCAAACTGCATTGGGTTTAAGAAAACACTGACAACTACTTTGTCACACTGCTCTACGCCTTTTTTCATTAAGCTTGCGTGGCCTTCATGAAGATAACCCATTGTTGGTACTAAACCTACTGTGAGACCTTCTTTTTTCCATGCTTTTACCTGTTCTCTTACTTCCTTAACTGTATAAGCGATTTTCATAATATTGTCTCCTATTTCTTTTATCCTTTATTGCTTTTATTAGTAAAGCTTTTCAATTACATCTTCAGCAATTGTGTAGCAATGTTTTTCTTCTGGGAAGCTTACTTCTTTTACTTCCTTAATATAGTCAGCAAATGCTGCTCTCATGATTGTTCCACAATCTGCATAACGTTTTACGAATTTTGGTGTAAAATCTGTGAACATACCTAATACATCCTGGTATACAAGAACCTGTCCATCACAGTCAGATCCTGCACCGATTCCGATTGTTGGAATGTGTACTGCCTGTGTAGCAAGTTTTGCGATTGGAGCAGGAACACCTTCGATTACGATTGCGGAAGCACCAGCAGCTTCAACTGCTTTTGCATCTTCAATTAACTGTTTTGCAGCTGCTTCTGTTTTACCCTGTACTTTGTGACCACCAAAGATGTTGATGGACTGTGGTGTTAACCCAATGTGTGCAATTACAGGAATGGAAGCATTTGTGATTGCATCAATTACTGGTGCCATCTTAACGCCACCTTCTAATTTTACTGCATCACATCCTGTTTCTTTCATGATACGTCCTGCATTTACTACTGCATCATAAACAGATGCCTGGTAAGACATGAAAGGCATATCAACAACAACAAGTGCTCTTTTTGCACCTCTTACAACAGATCCACCATATGTGATCATGTTGTCAACAGTAACTGGGATTGTGTTTTCGTAACCTAACATTACATTACCAAGAGAGTCACCTACTAAGATTGTGTCTACACCAGCTTCATCTTCTAACTTAGCTGTAGAGTAATCGTATGCTGTTAACATTGTGATTTTTTCTCCAGCGTCTTTCATCTGCTGAAGTGTTGTAACTGTAACTTTTTTTGCCATTTTACTTTTCCTCCAATAATTCCTTCATCATATTTTCATTTCGTTCTGGGTATTTACGTTTTGTGATATGCATGAGCATCTTTGAACAGGCTTTGTAAACTTCCTTTTGTTCTTCATCAAACACCTGCAAATGCTTCTCAATGGTCTGCACATCATTTCTCTCAACCGGCCCGGTCAGTGCCTTCGTCGTTCCTACTGCCAGGATATTGTTAAGATTCTTAAGCGCCAACGGTTTAAATGCCATCAATGCTTCTTCCTCAGAAAATCCGCAATCACTTAAAAGATCGGTCGCCATTTCAAATAATGCTACAACCTGGTTTGAAACCATTACGGCTGCTGCGTGGTAAGCGGTTTTTAAATTCGCTTCAATGACTTTGACTGTGTTGCCAAAGCTTTCGAAAAGACGTACCATCTCATCTCGTCCTTCTTCACAGCCTTCTACTGTGATCAATGCTTCTTGCAGATTTTCGTATGAAATTGTTTTACTGTTAAATGGAAACATTGGATGAATTGAATATCCATAAGCACCGGTCTCATGAATATCTGAAAAGATTTCAGTGGATAAAGAACCACTGCAATGACATATGCTTTTTCCTTCGATTGGAAAAGCTTTTACCTGATTCCAGACTGGTCCAATCTGGCCATCTGGTACTGTAAGAAATAGAGCATCACATGTTTTTACAAGTTCTTCAATTGTATCAAACTGTGCTGTTTGGGTTAATTGCGCTGCCTCTTTTGCGGACTCGGCCGTTCTACTGTAATAGCCAGCGACTTCTAATTGATGAAAACGAAAATATCTTCCGAGTGAGCATCCTACATTGCCTGCTCCGATAAATCCTATCTTCATGCCATCACCTCATTTCCTAAGATAAGGTGACACTCTAAGTCTTATTCCTCCTGGATATAAGCTTGCTTCTTTGAATGAAAAGTATAATATCATTGGTACAGTTTCTTTTCAGAATACCATCCACTTGGAATATATCATCAGTCAACACAGTTGTAAATATGTTTTTAATAAGTATAAAAAAAAGTGCAAGGTAGTTAATACTTACCTGATCAGAGTCGTTTTTTTAAGCCATGAAACACACTCCCTGCGGCCTTACTTTTTGTGCAGAACACAAAAAATAAGGCCATCTGAATATTTAAATAATCAGATGGCCAATTAATGAATTTCTAGAAGTCTCACTGTATTACCTCGCTTTCTTTCATTTGATATTCAGTTTTTTCTTTTTATTCGATGAACTCATACAATTGAGATTGAAAAGGATTTTAATAAAAAGTTTGAATAATTGTTATGCCAATGGTCTTTACCTCCTGTTACTAAGAATCGAATGCCTG
>JAZUED010000114.1:0-10060 GCA_045640005.1 Candidatus Fimousia sp. | reverse complement strand
GCAGCCTATTATGCAGGTTGTGCTTTCACAAAATCCTATGTTGGCTACGTTCATGCAGTTGCACATTCTGTAGGAGGCCAGTATAATGTACCTCATGGTCTTGCAAATGCAATCATCCTTCCGATGGTATTAGAAGCATACGGAGAAGTCATCCACGAAAAATTAAAACGTCTTGCCATTGCAGCAGGCATTGCAGACGAGGAAACAGATGCCGAAACAGCGGCAAATGCATTTATCCAGGCAATCAAGGATATGAAAAAGCGTTATGGCATTGGAGATACTATTCCGGAAATCGTAAAGGATGATATTCCAAAGCTTGCAAAATATGCAGATCATGAAGCAAATCCACTTTATCCGGTGCCAGTACTAATGAATGCATCCGAGCTGGCACATTTTTATGAACAGCTTCTTGAGGAGGAAGAATAAATGACAGCAGAAGAAATCAAACAGATTGTTGAGTCTCAGAGAGACTATTTTTATAATGGACATACACTCGATTTAGAAGAACGTATGGAAGCTTTAAAGCGTTTAAAAGAATGCATGAAAAAATATGAGAAAGAAATCGGGGAAGCAATTAAGGCAGACCTCGGCAAAAGTGCATTTGAAAGCTATATGTGCGAAACTGGCATCACTTTATCCGAAATTTCCTACATGGAAAAACATATGAAGAAATTTGCAAAGCCTAAGCGTGTGAAAACACCGCTTGCACAGTATGTATCAAAAAGCTACAAGCTTCCATCTCCACATGGCGTGGTATTAATTATGAGTCCTTGGAACTATCCAATCCTTCTTTCCATCGAACCATTAGTAGATGCCATTGCAGCGGGAAACACGGTTGTGTTAAAACCAAGTGCATACTCTCCAAAAACAAGTGAAATCATCGAAAAAATCGTAGGTGAATGCTTTAAACCAGAACACGCAACAGTTGTAACTGGTGGACGCGAGGAAAATACTGCTCTATTAGAAGAAAAATTTGACTACATCTTCTTTACCGGAAGCCAGGCAGTTGGAAAAGTTGTTATGGAAAAAGCCTCTGCACATTTAACACCAGTTACTTTAGAACTCGGTGGCAAAAGCCCTTGTATCGTTGAAAAAAGTGCCAATATCAAGCTTGCTGCAAAACGTATTGTCTGGGGTAAATTCTTAAACTGTGGTCAGACTTGTGTAGCACCAGACTACATTTACTGTGATTTAGAAATCAAAGATGAATTAATCGAAGAATTGAAACGTCAGATTACAAAACAGTTTGGAAAGGATCCATTAAATAATAAAAACTACGGAAAAATCATCAACGAAAAGCATTTTCAGCGTATCGTTGGTCTGATTGATCCTGAAAAGGTTGTAACCGGCGGTCGTATTAAGGAAGGTAGCTGTCAGATTGCACCAACTGTCATGGATAACGTGACATTTGACGACGCAGTGATGCAGGAAGAAATCTTTGGTCCGGTTCTTCCAATCCTTACTTATGATAACATTATTGACGCAATCGATAAGATTAACTCTATGGCTCACCCTCTTGCCCTTTACCTTTTCTCATCCAATGATGAACTGATTGAATATGTAACAAACTGTGCTCAGTTCGGGGGAGGCTGCGTCAACGACACAATCATCCATCTTGCTACTTCTGAAATGGGATTTGGCGGATTTGGTGAAAGTGGCATGGGCTCTTATCATGGAAAAGATGGTTTCGATACATTTTCACACTATAAGAGCATCGTAGATAAGAAAACCTGGCTTGATCTGCCAATGCGCTATCAGCCATTTAGAAAAATCAATGAATTATTGATTCATATGTTTTTGAGATAAAAAAGTGTCCTTCGCGTCCGAGCGGAATGCGAAGCATAAACAAAACCCCTCGGAATAGTTCCGAGGGGTTTTTAGATTAATGATTATATTTACTTCTTATTAATATTCTTAATAACTGTAATTTCCTGATTATAAATATGACCTTTCATAATCTTTCTTGCACGCTCTCCATCGCCCGCAAAGATTGCTTCCATAATCATACGATGTTCTTTCACAAGTGTGTTATGATAAGTAACATCTTTTACATATTCAAGACGATAACGATAAATCAATTCACGAAGGTTATTAACGATCACTGTCATTCTTGGGTTGTTTACGATTTCAAAAATTACATCATGGAAATCCATGTCTTTATCTGCGATTTCTGCGAAATCACCAGATTCAACTGCTTCTTCAAAAGCAACCAACGCCTGTTTTAAGGATTTCTTTCCTTCGTCATCGATTCTTCCTGCTGCAAGAGATGCTCCAAGTTCTTCTAACGCACATCTTACGTCTAATACATCTCGTAAATCTTTTTCTGTGATTCTTGCAACTTCAGCACCCTTTCTAGGAATCATCACAACGAGGCCTTCTAATTCAAGCTTACGGATCGCTTCTCTGACTGGTGTACGGCTTACACCAAGTCGGTCTGCTAATGCGATTTCCATCAAACGTTCCCCAGGAGCAAATTCTCCAGTAATGATTGCTTTTCTTAAGATATTAAATACCACGTCGCGAAGTGGCAGATATTCATTCATATTTACTTTAAGTTTATCGCTGCTCATACTTATAACTCCCTATCTTTTCACGTTAAATGGTTTTACCACATATGCCTGTTTGATGAAATCAAATTTACGCATACCTTCTAATGCTTTTTTTGCTGTTTCTTTATCATCAAAAATACCGAAAATTGTTGGGCCGCTGCCACTCATAAGAGAATTAATTGCACCAGCATCTCTCATGTACTGCTTGATTTCTTCAATCATCGGATAATCTTTACATGTTACGGTTTCAAGAACATTCTCTAAACGATCACAAATGCCCTGTAAATCATCATTCTTGATTGCATCTACAATACCATCAATATCTGGATGATGTTCTAATTCATTGGCTCTTAAATTCTGGTATACATATTTTGTGGATACACTGATACCAGGTTTTGCAAGCAGGATATAACAGTCTGGCATTGGTGGGAGTGGAGTAAGAATTTCCCCGATTCCTTCAGATAAAGCAGTTCCTCTCATTACACAGTAAGGAACGTCTGCTCCTAAAGTTACACCATATTCCATAAGCTGTTTCTTGCTTAATTTCAGATTAAATAAACGATTCATACCAACTAATGTTGCTGCACAGTCAGTACTTCCCCCAGCCATACCAGCTGCAACAGGGATTTTCTTTTCTAAAGAGATTTCTACCCCTTCTTTAATATTAAATTCATTCTTTAAAAGCTCAGCTGCTTTATAAATGAGATTATTCTTGTTTGTTGGAAGGAAGGATAAATTCACAGATAAACGAATCTCATCTTCAGGAATCACTTTCATAGTGATCACATCATATAGTTCTACAGTCTGCATGATCATGCGGAGTTCATGATATCCATCTTCTCTTTTTCTTACTACGTCCAGGCCTAAGTTGATTTTTCCATAGCCACGTAACTGTAATTCTTTCATAGCTTCTCCTTGTACTATTCTCCCGTTTTTCACGCTTATTTTCACTTTATGCCGCACAAATTGTATTTATTTTTGTACAATATACTGAATTCATCATAACAGAATTCCCATTATTTTTCAAGGAAAAGCGACAGTCGCAACAAGATGTAAAACACAAAAGCTCGACAACGCATGCGCTGCCGAGCTTCAAGTCTTTCAACTATTTTAATTATTCTTCAAATTCGACTCCGTCGATCACAATTTCATCATCTGGCACTACGATTGTATCTTCATCAGCAGCAGTTTCTACCATGTCAACGACAACGTCTTCCGCTTCAGCGTCCGGCACATTCGCACCCGCCGCTTCCGCCTGCGCTGCGAGCACGCGGTCTGCTTCGACTTCCTTAACAATCTTCATAAATTCCTTACCAGTAATGGTTTCTTTTTCAAGAAGGAATTCTGCTACGCGATCTAAAATGTCGATATTCTGCATAATGAGTGTCACAGCCTGATTATAGGCATTATTTACGATACTCATAACTTCTTTATCAATTTCTGCTTCTGTCACTTCAGAGCATTCTAACACACGACGTCCGTCTAAGTACTGACCAGCAATACGTTCTAATCCAACCACACCAAAGGTATCGGACATACCATACTGTGTAACCATAGCTCTGGCAATGGCTGTCGCACGCTCAATATCATTGGATGCACCCGTTGTCACAGAATTAAACTTAATCTGTTCAGCAGCACGTCCTCCATAGAAGGAAACTAAATCTGCCAACATCTCGTCTTTTGTCTTTAAGTACTTTTCTTCTTCCGGTGTCTGCATTGTGTAACCAAGAGCACCCATGGTTCTTGGTACAATTGTGATTTTCTGAACCGGTTCAGAATTCTTCTGAAGCGCCATAACAAGGGCATGACCAACTTCATGATATGCAACAATGCGCTTTTCATCATTGTTCATGATTCGATCTTTCTTTTCCTTACCGGCAATAACTACTTCAACCGCTTCGAATAAGTCTTTCTGAGAAACCGCTTTTCTTCCTTCTTTAACAGCAAGTAAGGCTGCTTCATTGACCATATTTGCAAGATCCGCACCTACAGCACCACTTGTTGCCAATGCGATTTCTTTTAAATCAACCGTTTCGTCAATATGTACGTCCTTAGAATGTACTTTTAAGATTTCAATACGACCTTTTAAGTCTGGTCTTTCTACTACGACACGACGGTCAAATCGACCCGGACGAAGTAACGCTTTATCAAGAACTTCCGGTCTGTTTGTAGCTGCAAGAATAATGATACCCTTGGAGCTGTCAAAACCATCCATTTCAGCAAGTAAAGCATTCAATGTCTGTTCACGTTCATCATTACCACCGCCTAAACGATTATCTCGACTCTTACCGATGGCATCAATTTCGTCGATGAAAATGATACACGGTGCCATATCCTGTGCCTGTTTGAATAAATCACGTACACGAGATGCACCGACACCTACAAACATCTCAACAAAGTCAGAACCGGAAAGGAAGAAGAATGGTACTCCTGCTTCACCGGCTAATGCCTTCGCCATCAATGTTTTACCAGTTCCCGGAGGTCCTACCATCAATGCCCCCTTAGGTAAACGGGCACCAATTTCTACATAGCGTTCCGGATTGTTTAAGAAATCCACCATCTCCATTAAAGATTCCTTGGATTCCTCCTGTCCAGCAACATCTGCAAAAGTTACCCCTGTAGATTTTTCCACATAAAGCTTGGCATTGCTCTTGCCAACACCCATGATTCCGCCGCCTTTTCCTCCGACATTTCTCATCATGAGGAAGAAGAAGCCATAAATCAGTACAAATGGAAGAATCCAGGTTAGGAGAACAGAAATCAGCATATCAGATGCACTGTCTGTTTTTGCAGAAAATTTTGTTTCGGATTCATGCAGACGATTTACAAGCTCATAATCGCCTGACACCTGCACAACTCTGTAGGTTGTTTTTGAAAGAGGATTGTTCTGTTCTTTTGGAGTAATCGTATAGTATCTTCCGTTTTCCAGAACAACTTCGTCAATTTCTTTTTTCTCAAGCATCGTCAGGAACTGATCATAGGTAATCTCTGTCTGAGTCCCCTTACTAAATCGATTTAATCCCAGATTCACAGCAGCTGTGAAAATCAGGGCAATAACAATAACGATAATAATCGGTTTTAATTTGTTAAAATCAGTCTTATTCTTTTTATCTTTATTATCCAAATGTTTGCCTCCTATCAATTATACTCGTACGCACGCAAATGCGTCTAAACGTACAAGTGTAATTATATGATTTTCTTTCATTAAAATCAATAAAACAAATCTAAAATATCGCTAAACATTCTTCATAGAAAGCGCAATTCTCTTCTTTTTCACATCTACACTTAAAACCTTTACCTCAACCACATCCCCAATGGCTACTACATCAAGTGGATGCTTGACATATTTATCCGCAAGCTGAGAGATATGCACCAGTCCATCCTGGTGAACTCCGATATCCACAAATGCTCCAAAGTCGATGACATTACGTACGGTTCCGGTTAATACCATACCTTCTTTTAAGTCTTCCATCGTCATAACATCTTTTCGAAGGAGTGGCTTTGGCATATCACTTCGTGGGTCACGTCCCGGCTTTTCAAGTTCCGCTAACATATCAGCAAATGTTTCTGCCCCGATTCCCAATTTTTTCGCCATGGCTTTTTTATCTCGCACTTTTTTAGAGATACCTGCAAAACCCTTTTCAGATAAAGAATTCTTATCATAGCCTAATTCATCGAGCAGGCTTTCTGCTGCTTTATAGGATTCCGGATGGACAGCCGTTGCATCCAAAGGCTGCTTTCCGCCACGAATTCGTAAAAATCCAGCACACTGTTCGAATGCTTTCGGACCAAGCTTTGCCACCTTAAGAAGTTCCTTGCGCGTCTTAAACGAACCATTTGCCTCGCGGTAGGTGATGATATTCTTCGCGATGGTCTTATTGATACCGGAAACGTATTCAAGAAGAGATGCAGATGCAGTATTTAAATCCACACCAACGTGATTTACCGTATCTTCTACCACGCCAGAAAGAGCGCCGCTTAACTTCTTCTGGTTCATATCATGCTGATACTGACCTACACCGATAGCTTTTGGCTCAATTTTTACCAACTCAGCAAGTGGATCCTGAACACGACGTGCGATGGACGCGGCACTTCGCTGTCCAACATCAAAGTTCGGGAATTCTTCCTGTGCAAGCTTGCTGGCAGAATAAACAGAAGCCCCAGCTTCATTTGTAATAATGTAGGAAACCGGCTCCTTGATTTCACCAAGCATTTCAGCAACAATCGCCTCGGACTCACGAGATGCGGTACCATTTCCAATGGAAATCAGCGTAATTCCATATTTTTTGATCATCGCTTTTACAGTCTTTTTCGCCTGTTCCACCTTATTTTGTGGTGCTGTTGGATATACAACGACCGTATCTAATACTTTTCCAGTTGCATCAACAACTGCTAATTTACAGCCAGTTCGAAAAGCAGGGTCCCAGCCAAGAACGACATGACCTACAATTGGTGGTTGTAGAAGAAGCTGTTCTAAATTCTTGCCAAATACCTTGATCGCTTCATCCTCTGCTGTTTCGGTAAGCTCAGAACGGATTTCACGTTCCACGGCAGGTGCAATCAGACGCTTGTAAGCATCTTCATAAGCTTCCACCAGATATTTCTCTGTATTTTTGTTATTTCCACGGACGATCTTTTTCGCTAGATAGGAATAGATGCGATTTTCATCCACGGAAATCTTTACGGTTAAAATTTTTTCTTTTTCGCCACGGTTAAGAGCTAATATACGATAACCTGGAATCTTGTTGATTTTTTCTTCAAATTCATAATACATCTCGTAAACAGAATCCTCTGCTTTTGCCTTCTTTTCAGAAACAATAAGACCCTGACGGAAGGTAAAATCTCGAATGTATTTACGATAATCGGCTTCATCTGCGATATTCTCTGCGATGATATCCTTCGCACCGGCAAGTGCATCTTCTACGGTAGATACCTCCTCAGAAAGATATGCCTTTGCTTCTTCTTCCATAGATTTTTTAGTCATCTGCAAAGTCATGATATTAGCAAGTCCTTCTAACCCTTTTTCGCGGGCAATCATTGCACGTGTTCTTCTCTTTTGTTTATAAGGGCGATATAAATCTTCGATTGCAACTAATGTTTCTGCAACTTCAATTGCTTTTTTTAACTCAGGGGTTAATTTTCCCTGTGTTTCAATCGCTTTTAATACAGTCTCCTTACGGGCTTCTAAATTTCTATAATGAGTCAAGCGTTCATCTAAATTTCTTAACACTTCATCATTTAAAGAACCTGTTACCTCTTTACGATAACGGGCGATGAATGGAATCGTACAGCCTTCATCCATTAATTTAATGGCAGCTTCAATTTGAGAAACCTTAACACCTAACTCCTCACTTAATTTTTTGTTGATATCCATAATAAAAAAATCCTTTCTATTGTCTCATTCAAAATTATAATAATGATTCTCGTGAAATCAAGTGTATTTGTATCGTTCTGTCCGGTTTGTAATACTTTTGTAACATTTAATTCATATTTTATTGACTTTTTGTGAACTAATTGTTACAATTCGTTACATAATCACTTAACATTTTGAACTGGAGGTAATAATCATGAAGAAATTATTATTCATATTCGCAGCATTTGCCGGAATAATCCTTATGACACAAAGCTTCGAAAAAACAACATATGCCAGGAATACATATACGATCACCACATCCACGGTGCCTTGCAACAAGACATATCGTAAATCAAAAAAATACACTTCTTATACAAAAAACTATTACACACTTCGTTCCTATACAGAAAAGCTACAGAAAGAAGGTGGTGGGACACTATTTATAAGCGCCGGAACATATAAACTGACGAACACAATTTATATTCCTTCTAATACGACAATTATTTTTGAAGATGGTGTAACAATTAATCATATCGAAAAAACAGGAACAAAAAAATTAAAACCATCGAATACCATGTTCCAGTTTGTAGAGCCAAAATATAAAAAGAAAAAGAAACGATATAATGGTGTTCATGACGTTGCCATCATCGGGAATAACACCACCTTAAACTGCGGCGGGCAGGCGATGGCATTTGTTCTTGGTCACAATCGTGACATCGACATTTCCGGCCTAAGCTTTATAAATATGAGAAAAGATAAACATTTGATCGAACTAAACAGTTCAAAGAATGTAACAATCACGAACTGTATCTTTGATGCTAACACTGCAAACAAATCAGGGAAAAAAGAATGCATCAACATTGATTATGATTACAAAAAAGGATTTAATAACAAATGGGCAAGCCATGACAAAACTCATTGCACAGAAATTACGATCGAAAACTGTACCTTTATGGACGCAAAACTAGGCGTAGGCTCCCATTATAATAATACTAATAAATATCATACGGACATTGAAATTCTGAACTGCTCCTTTGGAAATATCAAGAATGGCTGGATCAAAGGACTTCACTGGAAGGATGTCACATTATCTGCCTTATCGGATTTAAATGATGAGGAATTGTCAATAGCGGCCGCAAAGGAGAAGGGGTTGCTTCCTTCATTAAGCTTAAGCGAAGTGGAAGAGAAATAAGATTTGCATACAAATGTATATCAAAAAAGATGGTTTTCTAATAAGAAAACCATCTTTTTATTTTAAAGCTGTAATAAAATTTCTTTTTCTTCCGGACGATATGGACGATAGGTTACTCCGCATCGGTCAAACATCATCTTAGAAGCTTTTGTGCCTGGAGTATCTGCATATTTATCAGAAGCGTATACAATCTCTTTGATTCCTTTCTGAATGATTGCTTTCGCACATTCATTACAAGGGAAAAGTGTTACATAACAAATGGAATCTCTAAGACTTCCACCACTGTAATTTAAAATTGCATTGAACTCCGCATGGCATACAAACATATATTTTGTTTCAAGGGGGTCATCACTTTCACGTCCCCATGGCATATCATCATCATCACAGCCAATTGGCATACCGTTATATCCCATGGATAAGATCTTATGGTCACGATTTACGATGCAGGCCCCAACCTGAGTGCTAGGATCCTTGCTTCGCATGGCTGCAAGTTTTGCAACACCCATAAAATACTGGTCCCAAGTGATATAATCTTCTCGTTTTCCTGACACTTGATTATCCTCCGAAACAATCTGATTATTCTTCTGCTGCTGTTTCTTCTGCTACTTCTTCAACAGCTTCTTCTACACCAATGCCTAATTCTGCTAATCTTGCAGCTTCTTTTGCGATTAATTCATTATATAATTCTTCGTAACGAACTTTAGAAGCATTCCAGGAGAAGTCTTTGTTCATTCCTCTTTCTACTAATTCATTCCAGCCCTTCTTATAACGGTAGAATAAATCTTTTGCGGAATTAACTGCTTCTAACATTTCATTCGCATCGTAGTTTGTGAAGGAGAATCCATCACCCTTCTTGTTTTCTGGTCCGTAAGGGATGATTGTGTGTGCTAAACCACCTGTTTTACGAACGATCGGAGCTGTACCGTAACGGAAGGAGATTAACTGTGTTAATCCACAAGGTTCGAA
>JAZUED010000113.1:0-20833 GCA_045640005.1 Candidatus Fimousia sp. | reverse complement strand
CCATCGGTGGCAAAAAGGGAATCACTCTCTTAGAAGAACTTACAAAGGAAATCAAAGAATACTGGCCTGAATTTGAAGGTTTTATCACAGTTTATTAAGAAGGCGTGTTTAATTGCTATGAAGAAGGAGACAAAGGTGTTTCCGGAATCAATATTGCAAATATTGATTTCTACTGGAAAGGTGGAATCATCGCACCGGAATTTAGAAGACAGACACTTTCCATGAGAGATCCATTATTTGAAAAATGTACAATCTACGATGGTGGTGCAAGACGTTATGAAATTCATGAGCATATCGTGGAAGTGCTTGAATTCTGGCAGGGAATTCGTAAGCGTTCCGATGCAATCTCCATGAAAGATTTACTGGAAGAAAAATTAGGACACACAATTCCGATTACTTATGAAGACTGGATTAAGTGCAATCACTATGAATTACTCTGCTCAAGTATGACACATTTCCTTTATCAGCAGGAAATGGGCTTCATTGAAAGTGTAAAACATCTTACCATCGCTGATATCGCAAACCAGCGTATTGAAGAGTTTACATCTGCGCTTAGCAAATATATGATTTAATGAAATAGAGGTTATTTAATAGGAGGATAAAAAATGGAAAACAATCAGAATACACAATATGTGGATATCGACCACGCAAAGGACGCGGTACCACAGTCTGAGAGAAGAAGCATGCTCACTATGTTTATGATCATGCTCGGGTTCACGTTCTTCTCTGCCAGCATGTGGGTAGGACAGCAGCTTGCAGATGGTCTTGATCTTGGCGGATTCATCCGTTCTTTAATTCTTGGAGGTATCATTCTTGGTGCATACACAGGTCTTCTTGGCTATGTTGGCGCTGATACAGGTCTTTCTCTTGACCTTCTCTCCAGAAAAGCATTTGGTACAAAAGGCTCCTGGCTTCCATCTGCGATGATCAGTTTCACTCAGATCGGATGGTTTGGTGTAGGTGTTGCGATGTTCGCAATCCCTGTAGCAAATGAATTGTTAGGCGGTAGTATGGTCGCTGAATATGCTCTTGTTTTAGTTGCGGGGGTTTGTATGACAGCATCTGCATACTTTGGAATCGAATCTTTAACTATTATCAGTTACATTGCTGTACCAAGTGTTGCAATCCTTGGTACCGTTGCCATGATTCTTGCAGTTATGAGAGGGGATGGCACACTTGCTTCTAACTTTGCTGCAAACAGTGGCTCTTTAACAGTCATCACAGGTGCAGGTCTTGTCGTTGGTTCCTTCGTATCCGGAGGTACAGCAACTCCAAACTTCTCCCGTTATGCAAAGAATGGAAAAACTGGTCTTTGGGTTACAGTGGTTGCCTTCTTTATTGGTAACTCTTTAATGTTCTTCTTCGGAGGCATTTCCTCTATTTATGCAGGTGGTAATGATATCTTCGAAGTAATGGTTAACTTAAACCTTTTCTACCTTGCGATTCTTGTACTTGGCTTAAATATCTGGACAACCAACGATAACGCGCTTTATTCTGCAGGTCTTGGTCTTGCTAATATTTTCGGAACAAGAAAGAAACCTATGGTATTAATTTCTGGTATCATCGGAACAGTTGCAGCAGTTTGGCTTTACTGGAACTTCTGTGGATGGCTTAACATCTTAAACTGCACTCTCCCACCAGTTGGAATTATCCTTGTAGTAAGCTACTTTATGAATAAAGAACGCTACAGAGATGCGAATGAAACAGAAATGGTTGTTGATTACTTTGCTGTAGCAGGCGTAATCCTTGGTGCAATTGTGGCAAATGTACTTCACTGGGGTGTTGCTTCTATCAATGGTATGGTAGTGGCAGTTGTATGCTATGGAATCGGACAGTTAATTAAGAAGAGATAATTATGAGTAAAATAGGAAATGATTTATCGGAAGGGAATGTAGTCAAACAGCTGATTATGTTTTCTTTACCGTTTTTGGCGGCAAATATTATTCAGTCGCTTTATAGTGTAGCAGATATGATGATTGTTGGCCGTTTCAGTGGAACTGCCAGCATGTCCGGTGTAAATATTGGAAGTCAGGTGACTTTTATCATCACGAACCTGGTTTTTGGTCTTTGTACTGGGGGTACGGTTTTGATCGGCCAGTATATGGGGGCAAAAAGACAGGAAGATCTTAAGGAAACCGTGGCAACTTTAATGACTATGCTTCTTTCCGCAGCAGTCATTATGACGATTGTGATGTCTGCCACAAAGGATCAGATTCTTCGATTGATTCAGACTCCAGCGGAAGCATATGCTGAAGCAAGAAGTTATCTGGCTATTACGCTTTTAGGGCTTGTATTCATTTTTGGATATAATGTATTTAGTGCGATTATGCGAGGTATGGGTGATTCAAAAAGACCTTTTTATTTTGTTACGATCGCCTGTGTAACGAATATTGTCCTTGATTTAGTTTTAGTAGGTATTTTTAATATGGGTGCTACTGGAGCTGCTATTGCGACTGTATTTTCTCAGGCAGTCAGCATGATCACCTGTATTTTTGTTATGGTGAAGAACAACTTCGTCTTCGACTTTAAGCCTTCTTCTTTCCGTATTAAGAAGCAGAAGCTTACGAAGATTTTTGCGCTTGGAACCCCAAGTGCGATTCAGAATGGTATTACAAGTTTATCTTTTATGATCATTACTGTTTTAGTTAACGTAATCGGTGGGGTGAATGCTTCCGCAGCGGTAGGCGTTGTAGGTAAGTTTAATGGATTTGCCATTATGCCGGCAGTTGCGATGTCTGCATCGATTTCAACAATGAGTGCGCAGAACATTGGCGCTGGCAAATGGGACCGTGCGATTTCTGTATGTAAGATTGGTACTGGAGTTGCTACCGTGATTTCTATTTGCATTTTTGCACTGGCACAGCTCTTCCCTGCAGAAATCCTTCGTTTATTCAATGATAATCAGGAAATGATTGCTTACGGCATTCAGTATATGAGAACCTTTAGTTGTGATTATTTAATTGTACCATTTGTATTTTGTATTAATGGATTATTTGTTGGGGCAGGTCATACAACCTTCTCCATGCTTAACAATATGCTCTCCGCGGTGGGACTTCGAATTCCGGCAAGTGTCATCTTTGGAGCAATGCTTCACATGGGACTTTTCGGTGTAGGACTTGGTGCGCCGGTTGCATCTTTTGGTTCCTTAATCGTAATCCTAATTTTCCTTGTTTCCGGAAAATGGAGAACGAACGCAGCGATGTCGTCGTAAAAAATAATGCAATAAAAGGTCAGATTACATGAGAAGTGTAATCTGATCTTTTTTATTGTATAATGAAAGAATAATAAAATCTCGAGAGGAGGATGTTATGTTTACCTGCCATTCATGCGGCGCAAATGTTAGATTTTCGCCGGAAAAACAAAAACTGGTCTGTGATTTTTGTGGAAATGAATATACAACTAAAGAATATAATGAACAGGCGGCTTTGGGTGCTGAGGCACATGATGATGCCACTTATGCCGTTACTGTATTTACCTGTCCACAGTGTGGTGGGGAAATTATGACTCAGGATGACACAGCAACAACTTTCTGCAGTTACTGTGGATCTTCGGTTATGTTGGATCGTGTCATTCGTGAAGAGATGAAACCGGATTATGTGATTCCGTTTAAGATAACCAAGGAAGAATGTGAAAAGAAGTACCGAGAGCTGATTACCAAGTCAAGATATCTGCCACGTCAGATGAAAGATGACAATCACATTTCCCAGTTTCGTGCCATCTATATGCCTTTCTGGGTTTATGATAGCTATATTGATGATTTTACCGTGCACTGGCAGTATCCGCCAAATGCTAAGTATGACCATTTGATCTCGGAAAAATTCAATGTGAAGGTAAGCACGGATGGATATGTGCGAGGGGCGGATTATGATGCAAGCTCTACCTTTGCGGATCAGCTAAGTGGAGCGATTGGACCTTATTATCTTAAGGAACGAGTTGATTTTCATCCATCTTATTTAAGTGGTTTTTATGCGGACAGCAATGATTTGGATGCATCTGTATATGAAAAGATTGCAGAAAACGAGACTATTGAAAAGGTATGGGGAGAACTAGAGCACAATCCTTCTTTTTCTTCGTTTCATATTACGAGTGAAGCTCTCAAGAATACTCATGGGGTGATCCATAAGAGAAAGCCACAGCTGGCTTTTTATCCAGTGTGGTTTCTGGCCAGCAAAAGCCGTAATGGCAAAAAGGTCAGCTATGCTGTTGTTAATGGACAGACGGGAAAAGGTGCAGCAGATCTTCCAATTGATTTTGGTAAATATCTTCTGAGTTCTCTTTTGATTGCACTTCCAATCTTTTTGATTTTTAATTTACTGCTCACTTTAACACCTGCTAAAACAGTGATTGCTTCCATAATCATGGCAATCGCTGGTATTCGTATTGCAAAAATTGATGAAAAGAAGGTCAGAGACAGAAACTTAGGCAGGGATGATGTTGGACGGACCCACAAAGAAAAGCAGAATGGAACCTACAAAGGATATTCTGGTGGAAATAAGAAAAATATAAAAGCATTGCTTCCAATCCTTGGTATCATCTTAGGGATTATCGTTCTGATTATAAATCCAGCCCGTGATATCATTTTCTATGGCGTGGCGGCTTTGATTAGTTTCTTAGTCGTGCTAACGTTCTTGGGAATTGTTCTTGATTACAATAAATTATCGACAAGGAAGATGCCTCAGCTTGGTAAGCGAGGAGGTGAAGAGCATGTATAGACAGATGAAAAAATGGATGTTATGCATTCTCGCAGCCTTCCTGATGGTGTTTGCAAGTCAGGCAGTAGCATTTGCCGCTGAAGAGTTCGAACACAAAATTGTGATCGATGATCAGGCGGATCTTCTTTCTGACGAAGAAGAAGCTGCATTAAAAGAAGATATGAAGCCGTTGGCTGAATTTGCTCACATAGGATTTTTAAGTGTGGCAAAAAATGATCTGAAAAATACGAAAATGCTGGCAAAACAGTATTATGACAAATATTTTGAAAAAGAAGACGGTACGTTATTTGTCATCGACATGCAGGAACGATACATCTATATCTTTTCCGGCGGTGCCAATTATAGTATCGTATCAAAGCGTCGTGCCGAAGTCATTACAGACAATTGTTATCGTTATGCGTCAAAGAAACAGTATTATGACTGCGCTAGGAAAGCATTTGATGAAATTCATGAACTGTTAATCGGCAATCGTATTGCACAGCCAATGAAATATATCAGCAATGGAATTCTTGCTTTATTGCTTGCGCTTATTTTAAATTATTTCTATGTTCGCAAGACGACGAATAATCAGGGGCTTCAGATAATGGATCCGTTGACAAAGATTGATGTTACTTTTACAAAGGATATCGAAGTTAAGAAGACTAATGTAAAATATCCAAATAGTCATTATGGTGGTGGATATGCAGATACATCAAGTTCTTATTCTGGCTCCACAAGCTCTTCAAGATCATCAGGTTCATCTAGTTCGGGAAGCAGTTATTCCGGAGGCAGCTCATCTCATAGCGGCGACAGCAGCGGAAGCTTTCGTAGTGGTGGCGGAGGCCATAAATTCTAATTTGATTTTTTTTCAAACAAAAAGGGTAGAATCGATTTTGATTCTACCCTTTTTCTATAAATTTTATTTATTTCTATAATTTTAAATCTAAATTATAATCTTTTAAGAAATATTCCTGTAAATCAGCTCGCATTGGCATGGTCTGTTTGATCTTGATGACATCAAGATCACAACGTGCTTTACAGATACCGCAGCCTACACAGGTTTCCTGATTAATCTGAATCTTTCCATCGTCTCCAAAGGAAATAGCTTCAACCGGACATCCGTGAGGGCCAGTGACACATTTTTTACAGCCTACACATTTTGTGCGGTTTGGAACTGCAGTCCAGCCAGATGGATGGAAACGATGACGTTCGTTTTCGGTAGCATTTCTTGCCAGTCTCATGGCGATACAACAGCATGGGCAGCAGAAGCAGATTTCAAGAAAATGATCCATCTCATCGTTACGAACACCCCAGAGCATCTGTTCCACTTCAATCCATACAGACTGTCCCATCAGTCCGACTCTTGCAGCTTCATCGACTCTTGCACAGGCTTCTTCATAGGTAAATCTTCGCCCAAGTTTGTGCTTTACTACGGTTTTTGCAGCATCTCCTAAGAAAAGGCAGCCGAGATCGTGAGGATAATCCTTACAATCGTTGGCATCACGGCATAAACAGCTGTCCATTCCGGCAATGTAATCGATCTTCTTTAAGGATGCTTTGATCATATCAAGCGGTACGATGACTTTTTCAGTCATGTGATCTTCTACGTCAACATTTAACGGCATAACGATCGTACCGGTATGTTTTTCATAATCTGGCGCAAGCATGATCATGTTTTTATAAAGCTTTGCTTTAAGACCGCCCTTTTTCATCCAAACTGAAAATTTGATGAAAAAGTGATAAAGCTTTAATGCCAGAGGCCATCTTTTATCACTCATATAAAGAATGTGTTCTAATATCCAGTTATAGATGCCGAGTCCATTTGATCGGTTTTTGTAGGGTGGAAAGCCAACTTCCTTTCGATCGAGACGTTCCTGATCGAGGTAGTAGACATTTCCTTCTTCATCAATCTGAAGTGGTTTTTTCTGTGTTTCGTTCATGTGTATCCTCTTTTGTATTTCTACAATATTTTTTTCTATATAATAAATTTGACTATATTTTAATAGCCTAAATCTTTTATTTTTAGTCCGCTTCCCGGCACCATAGTGATTTTTAACTTGGTTTTTGCAAGTTTAGGGAATGCATCTGCTGCAACGGGAAATAGTTTTGTGAGATAGAGTGGCACAAATCCTGAAGTAGTTCCAACTTCTAAAGTGATATATTTTATCCTTTTGATATTATTTTGTGTTGTGACGCGATCGACAGTTTTTACAATCTGTCTAAGGACTCCAAGCTCGTGCATGTGCATTTACTCCCTGAAAGATCAGTTTATATTCTTAAATAATAAAAACCAGATTGATTTAGTCTTATATTCAAAGCATAATAAAATCAAGATTCTTGACTATTTCTAATAAAAGCACTACAATTATATTTAACGCTTATAATAATGTCAACAGTCAACAATTTCTTACCATGGAAGAAAAGTAAAACAATGGATATTTCTTTTGAAAATGAGATGATTAATTCAATAGATGAGAAGGATGCTGGTCTGATTATGAAGACGTTAAAGGTCATTCAGGGCAAGTGGAAGGAACATATTTTATTTGTTCTTTTGCAAAAGGAATGCCATCGATTTGGTGAAATCCAGCGAGCAATTCCGGAAATTTCTAAGACGATGCTTTCTTCGGTGCTAAAGCAATTAGAGGCTGATGGCCTGGTAGTGAAAAAACAATATGAAGAGGTTCCACCACGAACAGAATATTCTCTAACCGAATCTGGAAAAGAGATTATGACGATCTTTCATGCGATGCTTAAGTGGGGAACAAAATATTTGAAGAGATAGTATTTTGAGAGTGCAGATTGATGTACTCTCTTTTTTGTGGAATCATCATACAAGTAGTATTAAAAACTACATAGTGTTGACAACGATACTGTGACGATTTATAATGTACTTCGAAAATAAAATAATTTTAATTTAAGAGGTAATAAAAATGAAAAGTGTATTCGTAAATAAAAAAGAATTAACAACTCCAATCATTCAAGGTGGAATGGGTATTGGTGTCAGCAGATCAAAGCTTGCAGGTGCTGTTGCAAAAGAAGGAGGAATGGGAGTAATCTCCGCGGCTCAGGTTGGTTATGATGCAGAAGATTTCTGGAAACATCCAGAAGAAGCAAATCTTCGTGAACTGCCGGTTCAGATTAAGAAAGCAAAAGAAATTTCTGGTGGAAAAGGTATGGTTGGTGTAAATCTAATGTCTGTCACTCAGTTGTACGAAGATTATGTAAAAGAAATCTGCGAAGCAGGTGCAGATGCTATTATTTCTGGAGCTGGTCTTCCTATGAAGCTTCCGAAAGCAGCTAAAGGGTATGATATCGCATTGGCTCCAATTGTTTCTTCCGCAAAATCTGCAAATGTAATTCTCAAATATTGGAAGAAAAAATATAATCGCACTGCTGACTTTCTTGTAATTGAAGGACCAAAAGCAGGTGGACATCTTGGATTTTCGCGAAATGAATTGATGGATGTAGAAACAATTGATTATGACAGTGAAATCAAGGCTATCATCGAAGTCAAAAAACAGTATGAAGAAATGTTTGATGTGAGTATGCCAGTTTTTGTTGCAGGAGGAATCTTTGATGCGGATGATGTGGCTCATGCTATATCCTTAGGTGCCGATGGAGTACAAGTTGCAACCAGATTTGTAGCAACTAAAGAATGTGATGCAAACGATGCTTATAAACAAGCATATGTAGATGCAAAAGAAGAAGATATCATCATCACTGACAGCCCGGTTGGTATGCCAGGACGTGCAATTAACAATAAATTCATTCAGTCTATTCAGGGAACTTCTGAAAAGATAACACATTGCTATAATTGCTTAAAAGCATGTAATCCAGCAAAAGCACACTACTGTATTTCGAAAGCATTGATTAATGCGGTTGTCGGGAATATCGATGAAGGCCTTATCTTTTGTGGTGCAAGAGTAGGTGAAATCAATCAGATTTCCACAGTTGCTGAAGTAATGAAAGAACTGAGCAGTTTTTCATAAAATATCCTGAGAGGTCTTTACGTTTTTTATTTAATCTAGTGTTCATAATAATGTTTTTCCTTTATAATAAATATCTAGTATATAATAAGAGAAAAAGGAGTACCCTATGAACAATTTCAAATATTACACACCTACTAAGGTTGTATTTGGTAAAGAAACAGAATTAAGAGTTGCAAAATTAATCAAAGAATTTGGCGGTAAAAAAGTTTTAATCCACTATGGTGGAGGAAGTGTTATTCGTACAGGTCTTATGGACAGAGTGATAAAAGTACTTGATGAAGCTTCTATTGATTACATCATGCTTGGTGGTGCAGTGCCTAACCCAAGACTTGGATTAGTTTATGAAGGCATTGAACTTTGTAAAAAAGAAGGTATTGATTTCATCCTTGCTGTTGGTGGCGGTAGTGCAATTGACTCTGCAAAAGCAATCGGTTACGGTGTAACAAATGAAGGCGATGTATGGGATTTCTACGACAAGAAGAGACGTCCAAGTGCTTGTCTTCCAATTGGTGTAATTCTTACACTTTCTGCTACAGGTAGTGAGATGAGTGATTCTTCCGTAATCACAAAAGAAGAAGGTTTAATCAAGCGTGGATGCAGCAGCGATTTCTCCCGTCCAAAATTCGCGATTATGAATCCTGTGCTTACTATGACATTACCAGATTATCAGACAGCATCTGGTGCTACAGATATCATGATGCACACAATGGAACGTTATTTCAATCAGGCAGATAATATGGAACTTACTGATGTTATTGCAGAAGGCTTACTTCGCACAGTAATGAATAACGCAAAAATCCTTGTAAATGAACCAGACAACTACGATGCAAGAGCAGAAGTTATGTGGGCTGGTAGTTTAGCACACAATGGTTTAACAGGTTGTGGCGGAGACGGTGGCGACTGGTCCTGTCATAAATTAGAACATGAACTTGGTGGTCTTTATGATGTTGCTCATGGTGCAGGCCTTGCAGCTGTATGGGGAACATGGGCTCGTTACGTATACAAAGAATGTATGCCAAGATTTAAGAAATTTGCAATCAACGTTATGGGTGTTGAACCAGTTGGAACAGATGAAGAAATCATCATCAAAGGGATCGAAGCGATGGAAGAATTCTACCGCGAAATCAAGATGCCAACAAACCTTCGCGAACTCGGTGTAGAACCAACAGAAGAAGAATTTGTAGAACTCGCTAGAAAATGTGCAATCGCATGTGGCGGAAAATGCGGTAGCGCAAAAGTACTTACAGAAGAGGACATGCTTGCTATTTACAAGCTTGCCAAATAAATTCATATAATAATAAACCACAGAAAAAAACTGCTGTATTAGTTGAGGATACAGTAGTTTTTTTCATTTTTAGATGAATAAAAAGTCACTACAAAAACCTACCAAAACCTACTTAATAAAATAAAGTTTACAAATTGACTATACATACCCCCTTTGATATCATTTTTAATTGTGTGATATATGAAATTAAAAAAAGGGGATTACTTATTATGAGCGATTTTTCAGTATTAGTGAATCAGATTGATGGCATGATCTGGAGTATGGTTCTCGTACTTTTATGCCTTGGCGTAGGACTATTTTTGACCATTCGACTTCGTTTTGTGCAGTTTAGAATGATTAAAGAGATGGTGAGATTGTTGTTTGGAGATAAGAAGACAGACAATGGCATTTCTTCTTTTCAGGCATTTGCGACAACCGTAGGTGCACGTGTCGGAATGGGAAATATCGCCGGAATTGCCAGTGCCATTTTCTATGGTGGTCCGGGCGCAATCTTCTGGATGTGGATGATTGCAATTATCGGCGCAGCGTCTGCATTTACCGAAGCTGCTCTTGCGCAGGCTTACAAGCAGAAAAATAAGGAAGGCGTCTTTATTGGCGGACCGGCATATTATCTGGAAAATGGACTTCGCTGCAAACCATATGCCATTATTTTTGCAATCGTAGCATTTTTAGGACCAGGATTATTACTTCCAGGTGTACAGATTAATTCTTTGGTTACTGTATTTAATGAAGCATTTAGTGTGAATAAAGTCCTTGTCGGAGCCATTTGCTGTGGATTACTTGCCTTTGTAGTTTGTGGAAGTATCAAGCGTATCTCTAAACTGGCGGAAATTCTTGCACCGATTATGTGTTTGATTTACATTGCGCTGGCGTTGATTATCGTTGGACTTAACATTACAAAACTGCCTTGGGCATTTGTGATGATTGTAAAATCTGCAATCGGTATCCATCCATTAATTGGAGGTATCGTAGGATCAGCCATTTCCTGGGGCGTAAAACGAGGCATTTACTCAAATGAAGCCGGCATGGGATGTGGAGCGATTGTATCTGGTGCGGCGGAATGTAACCATCCGGTTGAACAGGGACTCATTCAGGCATTTTCTATTTATGTTGATACACTTTTTGTAGGAACCGCCACTGCGCTTATTATCATGCTTACGGGAACGTTTGATGTAACAGATGGAGCAAATCTCTTGATTAATCAGACAGGTGGACTTGAAGCGGGTATTGTGTGGACACAGCATGCGCTTATGAACACTTATGGTGCCTGGGTTGGCAAGCTTCTCGCGATTATTATTGTATTATTCGTATTTACTTCCATGACAGGATATTGTTATCAGGCAGAAGCAAATGTAAGCTATTTATTTAGTGGAAAAAGCTTGGCAATCTGGATTTGTCGTGCGATCTTTGTAGCTGCTTCCTTTATGGGTGCGCTGATTAACGCAGATGCGATGTGGGCAATGGGCGATATCGGCTATGGATTGATGGCATGGGCAAATATTATTGCCATCGCATTACTTTCTCCGATGGCAGCGAAGCTGTTAAAGGATTATGAAAAACAGAAAAAAGAAGGGAAGGAACCTGTCTTTGAACCAGAAAACTTTGGAATTGAAGATGAGACAGGAGCCTGGAGATAAAGATTAGTGGGGAAAGAAAAAAGCTGCCAGACTGTGAAATGGTCTGGCAGCTTTTCGTTTTGTATATGTTGTTTTTCGTGTCGAAAATCGTACGTTCCCGGAATGTTTATTATTTTAAATCTTCAAATACTTTATGAATTTCAGGGAAGGATCGTTTTAAGGAGACAGGTCTGCCCTGTTCGTTTAAGAAGCAGTGGCTGCTTTCACCGATGCAGCGAACTTCGTTGGTTTTCTTATCGTAAATCGTATAGGAAAGAATCAAACGAGTGCCGGTATATTTTTTGATTGTAGTTTCGATGATCACTACTTCTCCAAAATGAGACATGGTTTTGTATTCTGCGCTTACTCCAATAACTGGAATGATGATGCCGCATTCTTCCATCTTTTCATAGCCAAAGCCAGCATCTTCTAATACGTAATTTCTTGCTTCTTCAAACCAGCGGATGTAGTTGGAGTGATGAACAATGGCCATCTGGTCTGTTTCGTAATATTGTACTCTGTGTTCGTATAAAGTCATTTTTAGTTCCTCTCTTATCAGTTATCATATTTTCGTAAATCGCGAAGCATATATTTTGTCAAAGACTGCAATCGCTAATAGATTTTTCTACAGATAGAATAATTGTATCATAAAAATGTGTGCTATAATACTTAAGTGAAATAAGAAATAAATGAAAAAATTGAAAATAAGGATTAGATAGATGAATTTAGCAACAAAAGTAACACTTGGACAAACCGGGATTGAAGTGACAAAAGTCGGATTTGGCGTCCATCCTTTAGGACCGTCTAGAAAAAATCTTTCGATTGAGAAGGGATCAGACTTGATGGTTTACGCCTATGAAAAAGGAATCCGCTTTTTTGACACGGCTCAGTTTTACCAGACGTATGAATATATTGAAAAAACACTGGAAAAAATTAAGAAAAGTCCTTGTTTTGATACCCTTCCCGTCATCAGCAGCAAATCTCTAGAAGAAGATTACGATGGCATGATGGAAGCCGTTGAAGAAGCAAGACAAAAGACCGGACTTGAAGTCATCGACATTTTCCTCCTCCATCAAATGGAACCGGGCGATTTTGAGGCTCGTACTGGTGCGTGGAAGGCTCTTCTTGATACGAAGGCTGCCGGCAAGGTGAAGGCAATCGGTATTTCCACTCATCACCAGGATATAGTGTTAGAAGCGTCAACGAAAACAGATTTGGATGTGGTTTTTGCTCTCTATAATTATACTGGTCTTGGCATCCGAAATGGGGAAAAAGCAGGAACGCCAGAAGGTATGCTTGCGGCCCTTCGTTCGTGTACGAAAAACGGCAAAGGGATCTATACAATGAAGGTATTTGGTGGCGGCAATCTGACTTGTTCCTATCAGAAAGCAGCAAAGCATGTCTTTTTTGACTGCCAGGATGTGATTCCGTCCGCAATGATTGGATTTACGGACGAGAGAGAAGTCGATGAGCTAGATGAACTGTTGCAAGGATTTATGGATCCGGATTACAATCCACCTACCGATGATAAAAAACTTCGTGTAGATCGTGAGGACTGCATGGGTTGTGGAAGCTGCGTGCGAATCTGTGCTTCAGGTGCCATGCATTACAGCAGAGTCGATGGTCTAGCAGAAATTGATTATGGCAAATGTGTCGGCTGCAATTATTGTGCGATTGCATGTCCGCAGCGAGCAATCGTTTTATGGTAATAAGATAGAAAAGGAATATAAATATGAATACATTAGAACAGTTAAAAAACAGGGAAGAAACCTTCTGGTTAAACCCGAATGTAAAAGAAATCGACTTTATGGAAAAGGTGAATGGCTACGGATACATTTACCTAAAGGCAGCTCAGAACCGTTTTATGCGCTACCTTCCATATATAGCAAGTGCATTTCCGGAAACTGCATCCAGAAAAGGGGTAATCGAATCCCCACTCCTTGCCATTCCAGATATGAAAGCTTATCTCAATGAACAGGGTGCCAACATTAAAGGAACGTTACTTCTAAAGGATGATGCAAGGCTTCCAATCGCGGGATCTGTGAAGGCACGAGGTGGTATTCATGAAGTGTTAAAATATGCAGAAACTCTTATGCAGAGAGAGAAGATGCTCTTCCCAACGGATGATTATGCAAAGATTGATTCAGACGAATTCAAAAACTTCTTCAGTCAGTATACGATTCAGGTTGGTTCTACCGGGAATTTAGGAATCAGTATTGGAAGAATGGCTGCAAGAATGGGATTTCGCGTGATTGTTCATATGTCAAATGATGCAAAACAGTGGAAGAAAGACCTCTTAAGAAGTGAAGGGGTTATTGTAAAGGAATATGATGGTGATTATTCCGAAGCCGTTGCTCAGGGAAGAAAAGAATCTGAAGTAGATCCAAAGAGCTATTTTGTAGACGATGAAAATTCGGAAGATTTATTCTTCGGTTATTCCACCGTTGCCTTACGTCTTCGTATGCAGATTAAAAAAGCACATATCAGCGTGGATGAGACCCATCCGCTCTTTGTATACATTCCATGTGGTGTAGGTGGGGCACCGGGCGGCATTACATTTGGCTTAAAAGAAACCTTAGGACCATATGTACATTGCTTCTTTGCAGAACCAGTGGATGCACCTTGTTTTACCTTAGGTATGGCAAGTGGTAAAAAAGGAGACATTAGCGTGCAGGACATCGGCCTTTCCGGCAAAACCATTGCAGATGGATTAGCGGTTGGACGACCATCAACATTTGCCTGCAACATGATGGATACCTTACTTGCAGGAGCATTTACCGTGGAAGATGAAAAGATGCTTACCTATCAGAAAGTCATGATGGACATCGAGGATGTGTTCTTAGAACCATCTGCCTGTGCAGGATTTCATGGACTTATGCAGGTTGGTGTGGAAGGATCTGCCTTTGAACAGTACGTAAAAGATCATAACTTAGGCGATTATATGGAAAATGCTACTCACATCGTCTGGGGTACCGGCGGTGGGTTAATGCCTCACTAGCTTGTAAGTACGCTGTATACAATATTTACATATAGAAGTTTTTTATCAAAACGATGAAACTTTATTAGGTCAGACTATCTTGCCTAGTGAAACATTTTCATGTAAAATATTATGCATGAATAGTCATATGTCATGTCACGAGAAAGGAGTGATCCGGTATCAGTCGTCCGGGTCTAAAAAATCATGAAAGAATACAAATTTGACGTAGAAAAAACAAAAGCAGAAGTAATTGCATGGATTCAGGATTTCTTTGAAAATAATGGTCCTGGCTGTAATGCAATCGTTGGTATCTCCGGCGGAAAAGACAGTTCCGTAGTTGCAGCTCTTTGTGTAGAAGCACTCGGAAAAGACAGAGTAATCGGTGTTTTAATGCCATGTGGTACACAGAAAGACATCTCTGCTTCCCGTTTATTAGTAAGTCACCTTGGCATCCGCAATGTAGAAGTTAATGTAGAAGCAGCAGTAAATGGCTTAACAGATGCAATTCATAATGGTATCGTAAACAATGGTATGGAACCTGTAGTATTTACACCACAGACAAAGACAAACCTTCCACCACGTATCCGTATGGCTACATTATATGCAGTAGGTCAGTCTATGAATGGTCGTGTAGCAAATACATGTAACTTATCTGAAGACTGGGTTGGTTATTCTACTCGTTATGGCGATGCATCAGGTGATTTCTCTCCACTTGCTAACCTTACTGTTCAGGAAGTAAAAGCAATTGGTCATTCCTTAGGTCTTCCACAGGAATTAGTAGAAAAAGTACCTATCGATGGTCTTTACAGTGGTAAAACAGATGAAGATAACTTAGGCTTCACATATGCAATGCTTGATCACTATATCCGTACAGGCGAAATCGATGATGAAGAAAAGAAAGCTAAGATCGATCGTATGCATAAAATGAACTTATTCAAGATGGAAATGTATCCAATGTTCCCATCCGGATATGATACAATCTAAAAATTATATTTGAATGAGGATAAGGACGTGCTAAAAAGCACGTCCTTTTTTGTATAAAAATTATATTGACATAAGCCTATATTAATAGTAAATTAGCAGATGAACTTACTGCTGTCTTGTCATGTGTAAATGGAGGTGTAGAACATGCAGAAAGACTTATTACTCGTCATTGACATGCAGAATGTCTATGGAGAGGGAGGCCAGTGGTTTTGTCCACAGACAACAATTGCGACAAAGAATATCAAAGCGTTGATGGAGAAAAGAAAAGAATCTCTGGATGTAATCTTTACAGGGTTTGTGGCACCAGAAGAACCAGTAGGAACCTGGAACAAGTACAATGAAGCTTACAGCGACGTGAATGAAGATCCATGGTCTAACGACATTATGGAAGCATTTGCCGCTGATGTGAAGAACTATCCGTTCTACACGAAATCTACCTATTCCTCGCTTACGATTAAGGAAGTGAGAGAGGCTAGCCTTAACGCGAAGCAGGTAGTTGTTACCGGTGTTGTTGCAGAATGCTGCGTACTTGCAACGGTAATAGCATTGATCGATGAAGGTGTAAAGGTCATCTATCTTACGGATGGCGTAGCTGGAATTGATGGGGAAACTGAAAAAGCAGTGGAGATGGTCTTAGCAGGACTTGCGCCACTTCAGGTAGAGCTTATGACAACAGCAGACTATATGAAAAACTCACAGTAGAAGAAGGAGAAAAATGATGAATATCTTCAAAACAAAATTAACAACAGCAACTATCGTTTTAATTCCAGCATGTATCGGAATTAACTATCTTGGTAAATTATTTGCATCTTTATTAAAACTTCCATTATGGCTTGATTCCATCGGAACATGTATCGGTGCATGTCTTGGTGGCCCAATCATCGGCGCAATCTGTGGTGCAGCAAACAACTTAATCTACGGTTTAACAACAGGTGACAGTATCACATTAGTTTACGCACTTACATCTTTAGGAATCGGTTTTGTAGTAGGTATCCTTGCAAGACTTGGCATGATGAAGAGCTTTGGTAAAGCAATCATTACAGCTTGTGGTGGTGGTTTAGCAGCAGTACTTATTTCTACACCACTTAACATTATGTTCTGGGGTGGTACAACAGGTAACGTATGGGGCGACGCATTATTTGCAGCAACACAGGCAAAAGGCATGGCTGTTGCACTTGGATCTTTCTTAGATGAATTAGTAGTAGACGTTCCAGATAAATTAATCACATTAATCGTTGTATTCTTAATCCTTAAAGGACTTCCAAAGAAACTTACAGCACTTTATGATGTAAATGCAGAAGTAGAAAGATTAGACTAATTATTTAAACGAAGAGAAGAAAATATGAAGAGTATTAGCTTATATGTAGACCGCGGAAGCTGGCTTAATAAGATGCATCCGTTTACAAAACTGATTTATATTCTGGCAGCGATTTTGATTCCATTGATCGGTGGCAAGATGTGGCTCTTTTTAGCATTCATTGCCTGCAGCTTAATCTTACTTGCAAGTGGAAAAACGTTAAAAAGTGCGATTCCATTAGCAGCCTTTTCCTTTACACTGATCATCGTCATTTTCCTGATTCAGGGGTTATTTAACCATGCAAATGAAACCGTACTGTGTACATTAGGACCAGTTACGTTCTACAAAGAAGGTGTCCTTTACGCTACAAGAATCGGTCTCAACATTTTAAATATGTTACTTTCCTTTGGTATGTTTGTTCTTACTACATCCATTCCTGATTTAGTGGATGAGCTTGAGAAAAAAGGATTTTCACCAAAGTTTGGTTATATCATCAATTCCATTTTCCAGGTGCTTCCTCAGATGATGTCCACAAAGGATACCATCACAGATGCACAGAGAAGCCGTGGTATGGAGACAGAAGGAAGCCTTGCAACACGTATGAAGGCATTTCTTCCACTGATCTCTCCTGTTGTTATGAGTTCTCTTATAAACACCAGAGAGCGTTCCATCGCCTTAGAAGTGCGTGGATTTGGTCGTAAAAATCCTAAAACATGGATGGAAGACCGTCCAAAACATAAAGGAGATAAGGCAATCGGAGTCTTATTAGTACTCCTGATCATCCTTACAATTGTATGGAGGGTAGTAGCATGACACCAGTAATTACAATTGAAAATTTAAAATACAAATATCCAAACACCGATTTCCTCGCAGTCGATGGTATTTCCCTTACGATTAATAAAGGGGAATTTATCGGTATCGTTGGAAGAAATGGTGCCGGAAAGAGTACATTAAGCCAGGCCATGATCGGACTTGTACCTCAGTTTTATAAAGGTGCTTACGGTGGTAAGGTCGTGGTAAATGGTCTTGAAGCGGATAAGGTTCCTGTAGCACAGATGTGCGAACATGTCGGACTCATTTTCCAGAATCCATTTAACCAGTTATCTGGTGCAAGAGATACCGTTTTGGGTGAAGTAGCTTACGGTTTACAGAATTTAGGCGTTCCTCGCGATGAGATGAAAAAGCGTGTGGAAACCGTATTAAAGCAGTTAGATATCTGGCAGTACCGTGATCGTAATCCATTCGATCTTTCCGGTGGACAGATGCAGAGAGTGGCCATTGCCAGTATTTTAGTTATGCAACCAGGAGTCATCATCCTTGATGAACCAACCTCTCAGCTTGATCCACAGGGAACGGAAGAAGTATTTAAGGTAGTAGATCAGCTTACAAAGACTGGTATTACAATTATTATGATCGAGCAGAAGCTTGAAAAAATGGCTGCCTACTGTGACCGCCTGATTCTTATGGATCAGGGCAAGATGATTGCATTTGACACACCGGAAAAAATCTTTTCCAGGGATGATTTGGAAGAGCTTGGCGTGTTAGCACCAGCATTTACAAGAATTAGTGCAAAATATGATTTAAAAAATGCAGACGGAACTTATCCGGCAACCTTAGAAGATACTGTTTCTTTATTTAAAAAAGCAGGAATTAGTGCTAAAATAAAAGATGCAAACATCAAAAAACTTGATGAAAATACAAAAAAAGCTGCATCGAAAAAGATGTTTAAGGTGGAAGACTTAGGATTTTCCTATACAAGTGAGGTTACAATCTTTAATCAGTTAAATCTTTTACTTGATGGACGCACAACTGCAATTATCGGACAGAATGGTGCAGGAAAGACAACCTTAGTTCGCCTGTTAAAAGGTCTTTTAAAACCGGTTTCCGGAAAAATCTTTTTCGGAGAAAGCAATATTGCTGATAAAACCGTAGCGATGCTTGCAGATAAAGTGGGATATGTGTTCCAGAATCCGGATGATCAGATTTTCAAATATAATGTTTTAGATGAAGTTATGTTTGGTCCATTAAATATTGGTATGTCTGAATCAGAAGCAAAAGAAAAAGCCCTTCAGGCGCTTGATATGATGGGTCTTTCCGGAAAAGAAGGGGAAAACCCTTATGATTTAGAGTTGAATGAGCGTAAGATGGTTGCGATTGCATCTGTTGTTGCTATGGATACGGATGTTATTATTTTAGATGAACCAACGATTGCTCAGGATTATCTTGGCAAGAAGCTGATTGGAGATATGATCAATAAACTTTCAGCAGCTGGCAAGTTAGTCATTGCCATTTTACATGATATGGATTTTGTGGCAGAAAATTTTGAACGTATCATCGTAATGGCAAAAGGAAAAGTGCTTTGTGATGGCACTGTAGAAGAAGTATTTGCACAGGACGAAATCTTAGAACAGGCTAGACTTCAGAAGCCTTATATGATTCAGTTATGTGATTTATTAGGTTAGTATTTTTGTGTGTGAAATTAGTGTGAATTATGAGACGTGTCTTTTTAGGGATACGAGTGAGGTGTGGATGAATGAAAGGTAATGAAAGACGAGAAAATATTATAGAGACCCTGAAAAAGAGCTCTGGACCGGTATCGGGGAAGGTTCTCGCCGGAATGTACGGTGTCAGCAGACAGGTCATTGTTCAGGATATTGCTCTTCTTCGTGCACAGAATCACGAGATTACTTCTACAACCACTGGATATGTATTGAATGCGACTCCTAGAATTACAAGAGTATTTAAGGTCGTTCATTCAGACGATCAGGTGGCAGAAGAATTAAATCTCATTGTGGATCATGGCTGCGTGGCAGAGGATGTATTTGTCTACCACAAAATCTATGGCACGATTCGTGCTGAGATGAATATCAAAAGCAGAAAGGATGTAGAAGACTTTGTGGAAGGTCTTAAGACCGGAAAATCCAGTCTTCTTAAGAATGTCACCTCCAGTTATCATTATCATACGATTGCAGCTCCGTCAGAGATGATTCTTGATATGGTTCAGAAAGCGCTTGAACAGAAAGGATTTCTTGCGAAGCTTCAGGATTATGAACCAATTGATTTCTGGGAAAACGCTTAAGTTAGTTAGCGTTGGTTATAATTATAGTTATAATTGGGATTGATTATAGTGGATTATAATTATTTCAGGTGACAAAAACAGGTGATTAAAATGGAAAATGTTCGTGTTCTTGGCATTGGAGTTGCCACCATGGATATTTATGTAGATCGCAAACGTATGTATCCGGGGGGAAACGAATATAATGTTTGCTGTAATGCAAAATTTTTAGGGGCAGAAGCAGGATTCCTTGGCGTATTTGCCAACGATCAAGCAGGTCGAATTTTAGAGGATACGCTTATTTCCTGTGGGATAGATACTTCCTTGTCCCATCACGAAAAAGGATCAAGTGGCTATAGTATCGTAAAAGTTTTAGAAGATGGAGACCGAGTATTTCTTGACTGGAATAAAAAGGGCGTAACCGATTTATATCCAATTGAGTTTTCAGAAAAAGAGCTTGCTTATTGTAAGAGCTTTGATGTGGCTTCTCTTGGCCGCTGTGCCAGCGTAAGCATCGAAAAGATTAAGTTTTTATCTGATAATGGGGTAAATCTTTGTTATGATTTTCATGCTACATTTGGAGAGACGGAGATTCTTCGCTATGCACCATATGCAAAATATGCATTTTTCTCCTGCAGTCATCTATCTGTAGAAGAAATCAAAGAGGTGCTCGCACTTGCCGTTTCCTGCGGTTGTGAGTTAGCAGTAGGCACAAGAGGTGCAGATTCCGTCTTTGCATATGATGGCAAAAACTATTATGAACAGGAGACACTTCGCGTGCATGCAACGGATGCACTTGGCGCAGGCGATTCCTTTATCGCTGGTGTTCTGGTAAACTATATCAGCCTTATGAAAGCCGGCGAGTTAAAGAGTGTTGCGATTAAGACTGCGCTTCTTAATGCAACCAAGCATTCTGCGACTGTTGTTGTAAAAGAAGAA
>JAZUED010000112.1:0-3931 GCA_045640005.1 Candidatus Fimousia sp. | reverse complement strand
CTGTGGTGTCATATATAACACTCTGGCATTTCCGCCAAGTTGTTTTTTCACATGTTCCACACAGGCATATACCGGCTCCGCCTGCATTACCATGCCAGCTCCGCCACCGTATGGATAATCATCCACTTTCATATGCTTATTGGTGGAGAAATCTCTGATATCTGTCGTCCCAATCGTAATCAATCCTTTTTCCATGGCACGACCCAAAATACTTGTATTACATCCCTGCTTGATCATCTCAGGAAATAATGTACAAACATGAAAATTCATCACATTCTCTCCTAATCTAATAAACCTGGCATAATATGAACGGTCATTACTTCTTCATCTAAATCAACATCTAAGATACAAGAAGGAATTGCTGGGAAGAGTACTTCTTCTCCCTCTAATGTTTCAATTACATAAACATCATTTGCTCCTGTCAGCATAACATCTTTCATTGTACCAAATTCTTCACCTTCATCTGTTACAACCTTTAAGCCAATTAAATCCACGATGAAGTTTTCATTCTCTTCTAATTTAACAGCATTCTTACGTGTAACATAAAGATCGCACTGCTTGAATGCTTCTACATCATTGATGTTGTCAATTCCCTTGAATTTTAAAATAACAAGATTCTTCTGAAAGCGCACCTGTTCGATTTCCATCTTGCGGCGTTCTCTTCCGGTATCTAATAAAACACTCTTTAATTTCTTAAAACGCTTTGGATCATCTGTGGTTGGGAACACTTTTACTTCCCCACGGATTCCATGTGTCTTGGTGATCACACCAACTCTTAAGATATCTTCCATAATATTTGTTTCTCCTTCTATATCAAACATAATTTGTTTTTTCGCATGTATGGAATGAGTATAGCATAGATTATTAAGAAGGTAAATGAACAAAAAAATCCCCCGGCATTTCTGCCGAGGGGTTTTTTGTTTTGTATGATATAAGTTAAGAATTTACTTTTAAAAGTCCAAATCTTAGAGTGGGCTTTCTCCAAATACTTTCTTGTATCTTCCGATGAAGTAAACTGTAATTACTAACTGAACTGCAGCTAATACTAACATTAACATCATTAATGTGTAAACTGCGGAAGCTTCACCTACGATACCTGTTAATGTAGCTACGATAACTGGCATGGAGTAAGAAGCAAGACCCATGAATGTGTAGTAAATACCTGTGTTACGTCCTTTAGGTCCTGGAACGAATTCCTGAACAACGGAAAGACCTGTCTGAAGAGCACCACCTGCACAACCAAATCCTAATAAAAGGATAGCTGCGTAAACGATTGTGATCTGGTGAATGAAAAGTACGCCTGCTAATGCAGCTACTGTCATTACACAGTCAACAACTAAAACTTTTAATGGATGCCAGTTTAATTTAGACATCATTACAGCCCAGAATGCTACAGCAACGATAGAACCAACCTGGTACATTGTTGTCATGGAAGCAGCCTGCATTTCTGTTAATCCACAGTAAGCAAAACCGAATGCTTTTGTATACTGCTGAGCACCATACATAACTGCCATTACTAAGAATGCGTAGAAGTATGTTAATACAGATGTAGCTGCACCTGGAGCAACTAACTGTCTTTCTTTAGCAGCTTTAACTTCGTCAGATACTACACCACCTGTTGTGTCTGTCTTAGCAGCTAATGCTAATAATACGAAGGACATAACTACTGGGAAGTATTTAGAAACGTTAGAAGCACTACCTAATTTAGCGGATACTGCGATGTATACTACGATAGCAGCTACTACGATTACTAATGGCATTGTAAGGATCTTCATCTTGTCGGAAGAATCAGCACCTTTGTTTTCATCATCGTAAGCGTAAGATGCCATAGCAGCAAGGATTAATACTACTACAGATAATACTAATGGAATCATTGTGTTGATCTGTAAAGAACCTGTTGCTACTGCGATGATTGGGTAGAAGATGGAAGATAAAGCTACGAAGAACTTAATCATGATAAGTGCTGTACCAGGAGCTGCTGGATAAGCTTCCTGTACTGCTGGGTAACCAGAAGCATCCCAGAAACCGGATGTAGCTAAACCAGCCATAAGACCAGCTACAGCTGCAACTGTTGCATTACCAGATGTTAACATTGTAGCGAAGCAGAGAACGTATACTACTGCACCAGCGATCATAAGTTTTTTACGACCGATAACGTCAGAGATTTCTCCACCAATCCATACGGAAATCATTTTACCAAAACCTGTCCAAGCAATAGCTGTGGAAACTGCTGCTGCACCTGCTGCGTATGCTGTAGATGTAGGATCAGACATATCAAATCCCCATTTAGTTGCGAATGCAACCTGGTTCTGGGAGAAGATTAATGCCTGCATACCATGTGTAAGGTAAGCCATGTATACGGCTACCATAGACCAAATATACTTTTTAGCTTTCATTGTACATTTCTCCTTTTTCTTTTCTAATATTAAATTGTAAATGTTCCGGAACATAGGGTTATGTTCCACAAATGTGATTTATTCTGCTCTCTTCTTCAGAATAAATACGTGCGTTAATTTCTTAACTTATTACAACACACAAGCACCATATCATACTTAGGCACTATTTAGAGTATACCATTGAACTATAGACTGTTCAACATAGTATTCGTTTCTTTTTTAGAAACTTTTTATAAATATCTCGAATTGATTATGGAAATTTTACAATTTTTTCTAATCAATTCGAGATTTTATCATAATTTAATGGTAAATGATAGATTATTTACCAGCTTTGAATGCCTGATATTCTTCTACTGGCATTGCTTTACCTGTGAATAATTCATAGTTTAAAGCACCCTGCCATAATAACATACCAGCACCACCGATAGCTGCAGCACATCCAGCTTCTTCAGCATCTAAGATTAACTGGGTTTTTTCTGGGTTGTAAACTGTATCAGCAACTACTAAGTCTTTTCTTAATAATTCTACAGGAATTAAAGACTGTCCATCTAATGGTTTCATACCAACAGATGTAGCGTTGATTAAGATATCACAAGCGTTAACTGCTGCTGCAAGAGCTTCTGCATCTTCAACAGGTGTAACGGATACTTTACAATCTGGAGTTTCTTTCTGAAGTTTAGCAACTGTACCTTCAGCTCTTGCATAGAATTCATCTTTGCGGTTGAAGATTGCTACTTCTGCAGCTCCATCTAATGCAGCCTGTACTTCGATTGCTGTAGCAGCACCACCTGCTCCTAAACAAACGATCTTTTTGCCTTTTACTTCTACGCCGTTAACGGATAAGTTTTTGATGAAACCTTTACCGTCTGTTACATCACCATATAATCTTCCGTCTTTGTTAACGAATACGTTACAAGCACCGATGATCTTGGATGCATCAGATAAATCATCCATTAATTCGGAAGCAATGTTTTTAACTGGCATTGTGAAGTTACCACCACGAAGGTTCCATAATTTACATGTGCTTAATGTCTGTTCCATATCTGGAATATTAACATCAAATGCAACGTAAGCTAAGTTTAAGTCATCATGCTGGAAACAGAAGTTGTACATAGCTGGGGATCCAGAGTGTCCAACTGGTGTTCCGAAAAGTGCTAAAAGACCTGTACGGCCATCAATTCTTTTTTCCATTTTAAAATCTCCTATTTCTCAAAAAGTGCTGCCCGCCACACACAAAGCGGGCAGCAAATGCTTATTTATTCAAAAATATCTATAAATAGAATAGTTATAATTGATTATAATTTAAGAGCTACATCGTAAGCTTCTTTTGTAGCATCTAATGCTCTACGAGCACGGATAGCATCACCTACAACGTGTACTTCTGGAACCATGTCTTTGATTGCTTCTGCGAAGTCATAAACAACAGTTCTTGTACCGTCTTCAGCTGTTTCCATATGAGAGTATCTGGATACAAATCCCATAGAAAGAACAACTGTGTCAAATCCGCGTGCTTCGTATAATGTTTCGTCAGATCT
>JAZUED010000111.1:0-7769 GCA_045640005.1 Candidatus Fimousia sp. | reverse complement strand
TATTTTCTATAATAGCAATAGCGATACTACTATATATAGTAGAAACACGATTCAAGAACAAAAATAAAAAATTCAAATAATAATAATCGGAGGAATTTATATATGAAAAAAATTGCAAGTTTTACCGTAAACCATTTAGATCTTCTTCCTGGTATTTACGTATCCAGAAAAGATTATGTTGGCGAAGAAGTTTTAACTACATTTGATCTTAGACTCACTGCACCAAATAAAGAACCTGTTATGAATACTGCAGAAATTCATACAATCGAACACCTTGCTGCTACTTATTTAAGAAACGACGAAGAATATAAAGACCGTGTAATTTATTTTGGACCGATGGGATGTCGCACAGGTTTTTATTTAATTCTTGCAGGCGATCTTACATCTGCTGATATTTTACCACTTGTGACAAAAACATTTGAATTTATCAGAGATTTTCATGATGAAGTACCTGGCGCTTCCGCTAGAGACTGTGGAAACTATCTTGATATGAACCTTCCTATGGCAAACTGGGTGGCTAATCGTTACTTAGAAAAAACATTATACGTTGCTACCGACGTAAATTTAGTATATCCAGAATAAAATATCATTAACATCCGAAGTTGTTGCACTTGCAGCAACTTCTTTTTTATTTTCATGACTCAGTACTCCGACTCCCCCCTAACCACAAACAGGAGACATCCTTTCGGACATCTCCTGTTTTTTATTGATTTTCAATCTTTTCCGCCAGTTCATTCAGGTATTCCCAGCGTTCCATCTTTTCTTCTAATTTCTGTTCTAATCCTTCTTTTTCAGCAGTTAACTGATTCAGTTTTACAAAATCTGTTGCCACTTTAAGAATTAACTCTTCCACTTCTTCGATACGAAGTTCGATATCTTCAATATCCTGATCGATAGTTTCAAACTCTTTTTGTTCTGCAAAGGTGAATTTTAATTTACGATCACGATTCTTACGATAATCCTCTTTCGCTTCCTTCTTCTGTACCGTAGATTTCGCTGCAGGGGCATTTGCTAAAGGAAGCTGCTTTTCAAGATATTCGGTATAACCACCTTCGTACTGACGAATAAAGCCATTCCCCTCAAATGCAAAGATGCGGTCGCATATGCGGTCAAGGAAATATCGGTCATGGGATACGGTAATAACAATCCCCTGAAAACGATCAAGATAATCTTCTAAAATTGTTAAAGTTGCGATATCAAGATCGTTGGTTGGTTCGTCTAAAATCAGAACATTCGGTGCTTCCATAAGAATCTTTAAGAGATAAAGCCTTCTTTGTTCCCCACCGGAAAGCTTACCAATCGGTGCATACTGCATACTTGGGGTAAATAAGAAGCGTTCAAGCATTTTAGACGCAGAAACGCGGCCTTCCGGAGTTAAAATGTACTCCGCTGTGTCCTTAATATAGTCGATGACACGCTCGCCTGCCAGCATTCCTTCACTCTCCTGAGTAAAATAGCCGATACGAATCGTCTCACCAATTTCCACGTAACCAGAATCCGGTCTAAGACGCTGATTAATAATCTGAAGTAAGGTCGTCTTACCACAGCCATTTGGACCAATGATACCAATACGCTCATTTTTAAGAACTATATAATCAAAGTTATTTACAAGCACCTTATCTCCGTACGCTTTGGATACGCCATTGATCTCAATCGTCTTTCGCCCCATACGGGTAGAAACAGAAGACATCTCAACTGTCGCTTCTTCTTTTGGTGCGGACTGATTCTTCAATGCTTCTAAGCGGTCTAATCTGGCATTTTGCTTGGTACCACGACCACGAACCCCTCGTTTTGCCCATTCAAGCTCCACACGAAGGATGCTCTGACGCTTACGTTCACTCGCAAGCTCCATCTCCTCACGCTGTGCCTTTAATTCTAAGAAACCAGAATAATTTGTCTCGTAGGTATAGAGAGTCTCATCATCAATTTCCACAATTTTATTCGTAACGCGGTCAAGGAAATAACGGTCATGGGTAACCATAACAAGGACACCACGGAAATTGTTTAAGTAGTCCTCTAACCACTTCGCCATCTCATTGTCGATGTGGTTGGTCGGTTCATCCAAAACAAGAATATCCGTAGAATTCACCAGAATTTTTGCCAGCGCTGCTCTTTTCTTCTGCCCACCGGACAAATGCTTCGTTAATGCGTCATAGTCTGGCAGCCCCAGTTTCATGAGAATGGATTTTGCTTCTCCTTCTTTATCAAAGGATCCATCCATTACATATTGTAAAATTGTTTCGTGTTTGTTGAATTCCGGATTCTGAGGAAGATAAGAAATCGTCGTATTATTCGCCATAACCACACGACCGGAATCGGTTTCCTCAAGCCCTGCAATAATTTTAAGCAAAGTCGATTTCCCTGTTCCATTGATTCCAATGATACCTACCTTGTCCCCTTCATTCAAACCAAATGTTATATCGCGAAAAAGGATACGGTCACCGTATCCTTTTGTCGCCTGCTGTACTGTCAATATATTCATAAATGTCTCCAGTCAGTCAATTATTCAATAATCAAAGATACCGGGCAATGATCAGAGCCCATAATATCTGTGTGGATCATACTTTCTGCAAGTCGATCTTCCAGGGCATCAGAAACGACAAAATAGTCGATACGCCACCCTGCATTCTTTTCTCTGGCTTTAAAACGATAGCTCCACCAAGAATAAGCACCTTCTACATCCGGATAGAAGTAACGGAAGCTGTCGATAAAACCAGCATCTAATAACTGTGTGAACTTTTCTCGTTCCTCATCAGAAAATCCTGCGTTCTTACGATTGGTCTTCGGATTTTTCAAGTCAATCTCATTGTGAGCCACATTCAAATCGCCACAAAGGATGACCGGCTTGTTCTCCTCTAACTCTTTTAAGTATGCACGGAAATCATCTTCCCAGCTCATACGATAGGAAAGACGCTTAAGTTCTGTCTGTGAATTCGGTGTATAACAGGTAACCACATAATAATCATCAAATTCTAATGTAATTACTCTGCCTTCATGGTCATGTTCATCAATTCCGATGCCATAAGCCACGCTAAGTGGTTCTTCTCTTGTAAATACTGCAGTACCGGAATACCCTTTTTTGTCAGCGTAGTTCCAGTATTCATAGTAA
Source organism: Candidatus Fimousia sp. (assembly GCA_045640005.1). GTDB lineage: Bacteria > Bacillota > Clostridia > Lachnospirales > Lachnospiraceae > Fimousia. The sequence continues at coordinate 4,660 of JAZUED010000111.1, read as the reverse complement.
TCAGGAAGATCCATCTCAATCTGTCCTTCCTGAAGCTTCGTTTCCTGCACACAGAAAATATCTGCGTCCAGTTCTCGGAAGGAATCCATAAATCCTTTTTTCACACAGGCACGAAGTCCATTCACGTTCCAGGATACTAACTTTGTCATAAGTTATCTCCTTATCTTAGAGCATCTTGTCTAAGAAGTAGCCTAATTCTACTCTCCACCATGGCCAGTCGTGGTTTACGTCAGTTCCCCAGTAATCAAACCATACTGGAATTCCTCTTCTTGCACAGATTGTATCTAAATCACGTGTGCTTGCAAGACATTCTTCATCCCATGCGCCCTGTCCTACAACGATTACACACTGACCCTGTCTGTAGAGGTCCATGTAAAAATGATCTTCTGGTAAATTCTGAAGATATAATACCGGAGAGTTGTTATATGTATTGGAATCACCGTAACCTGGGTTTTCAGTGAGTAACCATTTTGTTTCGTATACACCACTCTGAGCAAGACATTTGTCAAATAAATCTGGGCGACGGAAGTATACATTCGCTGCATGATAAGCACCCATGGAACATCCTGTTACCATAGCTTTCATGCCGCTTCCATTAATCTGCATCATTCTTGGATATACTTCATCTGTGATGTAATGCATCCACTGTTCATGCATATACATACGATGTCCGAGGTCTCCACCTTTGTTGTCAAATGTTTCGCCATCCATGCTGTCAATGGAGAAAACCTGAACTAATCCAGCTTCGATACGGCTTCTGAACGGTTCAATCATACCCCATCCTTCATAGTCAGAAAACTTACCATTCTGGGATGGAAGAACTAATACAGGTTTTCCTGCATGTCCATATACGATGAATTCCATATCTCTGTTAAGACAGTTACTCCATTCTTTAAAATACTGTGTCTGCATAAATATCAATTATCTCCTGATTATTTTTTTGCGCCCATGTATTCAATACATTCGAATAATTCATCTAATGTATAGTGTTTTGTTAAGTACATGTAATCGCCCATACCGGAAGCAAGAACTGCTGGTAATTCTTCATACATCCAGAGTTTATGTCCGTATCTTTCCATGATTTCTTCATGGCTGTGTAAGTAGGAGTTTTCTTTTCTTCTACCTACGGATAAGCAGTTGGAGATGTCACGGTTTTCTGGTAAGTTGATACCGTCGAAGCATACCATATCTGCCCATAATTTATAAATATCTAAGCTGTTTGCAAAGTTGATCATATCTGGCGTGAAACCACCACATGGTCTCATGTTAACTTCAAGACCTACGATTGCTCCAACATCACCAAGACCTGCTTTTGCTTCTTTTAAGCGGAAGAATTCGAAGTGTACAAGACGGCTCTTAACGCCAAATGCTTTTACTGTTCTTCTACCTGCATCTGCTAAATCTTCTGCACAACGGTCGTAAATGTAGAAGTATACATCGCCTTTTTCATTTACTGCATCAACGATGGAAATTGTTGTGATGTTACCTGTTTCAAACATGATTTCGCCCTTGCTGTTTACAAGTGCATCGTAAGAGCAAACTTCACCGTTAACGAATTCTTCCATGATGTACTGTACTGGTGGAAGATCTGCGTAAAATGCGTTGAAGTCATCATCGTTCTTGATTTTGAATGTGTTGCTTGCACCTACACCGTTATCTGGTTTAACGATTACAGGGTAGCCAACTTCTTCGATGAATTTTTTACCTTCTTCATATGTAGAAACAAGGTGATATTTTGCACATGGAACACCAGCTTTGTGGTAGTTTGCTTTCATTTTGGATTTGAATTTTACAACGTCCATATCTTCGATGTGTGGACCTGTGGACACGTTGAAATCAGAACGTAATTTTGCATCCTGTTCTAACCAGTATTCGTTGTTGGATTCGATCCAGTCAATTTTTCCATATTTGAAAGCGAAGAAAGCTACTGCTTTATACATTTCATCGTAGTTTTCCATGCTGTTAACTTTGTAATATTCTGTTAAAGAATCTTTTAATTCCCATGGAAGAGAATCGTAATCAGCATCACCGATACCTAATACGTTTGCACCATTATTCTTTAACTGTCTACAGAATTTCCAATAGTTAGTTGGGAAATGTGGGGATGTAAAAATAAAATTCATATTGATAGTCCTCTTTTCTTTTTGTATTTATATTTGTACATTATTAAACTACATATATAATTAGATTATACAACACATTTTTACATAAAGAAAGAGAACAGAATAATCTGTTCTCTAAATTCTTAATTTTTTTAATTACTACAAGATTTCTACAGTAACTTTCTTTTTTCCTTTGGAAGATGCTGCTTTAACTACAGTACGGATTGCTTTTGCAATACGTCCCTGTTTACCAATCACCTTACCCATGTCATCGGATGCAACACGAAGTTCCACCAGGATACCGTTATTTGTTTCTTTTTCTGTAACAACTACTTCTTCAGGATGATCAACTAGAGATTTTGCAATCACTTCTACTAAGTCTTTCAAGACTTACACCTCCTCTAGTTTATTACTTTTCGATTCCAGCAACTTTTAATAATTTAGCAACTGTTTCTGTAGGCTGAGCACCGTTAGCTAACCATTTTTTAGCAGCTTCTTCATCAAATTTGATTACGCTTGGATCAACTGTTGGATCATATGTACCGATTTCTTCGATGAATCTACCATCACGAGGAGCTCTTGCATCTGCTACTACTACTCTATAGAAAGGAGCTTTCTTCTGTCCCATTCTCTTTAATCTCATTTTTACTGCCATTGTTGTTTACCTCCATTTAAAAAATTAATTGTTTTTCATCTTTTGTTTGAAATTTTATTTAGAAAGGAAATTTAGGGAATCCGCCTCCACCTAAACCTGGAAGACCTCCACCAAACATTCCTCTTCTGCCTCTTCTGCCTTTTCCACCCATCATGCCACTCATCTGTTTCATCATCTTCTGAGTCTGTTCGAAGTTCTTACATAATTTGTTTACTTCCTGGATGGATACGCCTGCGCCTTTGGCAATTCGGCGTTTTCTGGAAGGATTGATAATCTTAGGATTACGTCTTTCTTCCTTTGTCATGGAATAAATGATAACTGCTGTCTGATCCATTAAGCTGTCATCTAATTCCTGTCCTTTTAAAGCCTGTCCCATACCTGGTAACATATTCAGGATATCATTAAGACCACCCATCTTCTTGATCTGCTGCATCTGCTCTAAGTAATCTTCGAAGTTAAAATCCGCTTTACGGATCTTATCCATGGTCACTTCTGCATCAGCTTCAGAATATGCCTGTTCTGCCTTTTCGATTAAGGAAAGAACATCACCCATTCCAAGGATTCGGCTTGTCATACGGTCTGGGTAGAACTGCTGTAAATCTTCTAACTTTTCACCCATACCAATGTATAAGATTGGTTTGCCAGTAACTGCTTTGATGGATAATGCAGCACCACCTCTGGTATCACCATCTAACTTTGTGATGATTACACCATCGATGCCTACCTGTTCATCGAACTCTTTTGCTACGTTAACTGCATCCTGACCTGTCATAGCATCGACTACTAAAACTGTCTGGTAGATGTCAACATTCGCTTTGATGTTCTGTAACTCAACCATCATTCGTTCATCCACATGCAGACGACCAGCGGTATCGATAATTACCAGATTGTTGTGATCATGTCTGGCTTTTTCAATTGCCTCTGTTGCAATCTGAACTGGATCCTGGCATCCTTCAATCGTGAATACAGGTACACCCTGTTTTTCACCATTCACCTGTAACTGCTTAATCGCAGCCGGACGGTACACGTCACAGGCAACAAGTAAAGGTCTTTTCCCTTTTTTCTTAAACTGACCTGCAAGCTTTGCTGCTGTCGTGGTTTTACCTGCACCCTGAAGACCAGCCATAAGGATTACGGTCATATCCGCACCCGGCTTCATCTTGATTTCCGTCATCTCGGAACCCATCAGGGTTTCCATCTCTTCTTTAACAATTTTGATTACCATCTGTGCAGGATTTAAACCATTTAAAACCTCTTCACCGACGGCACGTTCCTGTACAGATTTTACAAACTGTTTTACTACGCGGAAGTTTACATCGGCTTCTAAAAGAGCTCTCTTAACTTCCTTCATTGCTTCTTTTACATCAGCTTCTGTTAAACGGCCTTTTCCGCGTAAATTTTTAAATACATTTTGGAGTCTGTCGGATAAATTCTCAAATGCCATTGCACTTTCCCTCCCTTAGTACTCTTCTAATATCTTATTGGAGATTTCTTCAATCTCCTCTAATTTTTCAACTACCTCTTTTTGCTGCTCTAATTCTAAAATATCGCGCGCACAGTAATTGATACGGGCTACCATTTCCTTAGTTCTTAAAAACTTTTGAAGTAAATGAAGCTTGTCTTCATACCCCTCTAAAATCTTATTGCAGCGTCTGATCATGTCATAGGCTGCCTGACGGGTTATGTTATGATCGGATGCTATCTCCGTTGGAGACATATCATTCTGAACATATTCGCTGTAGATTTCTTTCTGGTGCTTTGTTAAAAGCTCTCCATAAAAATCATATAATAAAGCATGTTCTACAATTCTTTCCATCCAAATCTCCTTTATGTAAAGTATTTTCCCTTTACCGAAGTGTAGTATATATCAAATAGGAGTCCTTGTCAAGTATTTTTACTTAAC
>JAZUED010000110.1:0-9159 GCA_045640005.1 Candidatus Fimousia sp. | reverse complement strand
CTTGCATGAAGTCCTATTTGTCAGTTGCAAGGACAACGAGCGTTAGCGAGGTGGCCGACGAGCCAGGGAATGAAGAAAAAGAGGAAACAGACCGTGCTTGCACGAGGCTGTTTCCTCTTTTTTGAATGCTGTTGGCGACCGCGATACAATTCAGGGAAAGCATCGATAGATGCTTTCCCTGAATCTGTATCGGAAATTGCGAAGCAATTTGTCGCGTAAACAAAAGTCTGGGGTCTGGCTCGTCGCGTAAACAAAAATGTCGCGTATCTACCGTTCAAGAAGTTTTTGTTAATATTGCTACGTGGGAAATCTTTTATTGGCCACTCGCCATGTAGAGGCCGCTTTAAGGATAACTTAAGATATATCGTGTCTTAAGTTAAGTATTGCCTGCTATTATACAACCATAGCAAACAACAAACCACTTACAAAACTTAAATACAAAGGAGATTAAAACAATGACAACAATTAAATTATTAGGCACAGCAAAAAAATTAGTAGCAGGAACATTTGCATTCGCATTACTCGCAGCATTACCAGTCACAGGAACTTTCGTACAGGCAGCTGAACCAGTTCACGAACATCACTACGTATACTTCGATTCTGACTTTGATATGGATGACACAGCAAGCGATGTTCATACACGAATCGACTATATGATTTGTGAAGATGAAGACTGCGATGATATGATCACTACAGAAACACAGGAAGCTCACAACTTCCGCTGGGAAACAAATGAAGACGGCGCATATTTCTACTGCTGTAAAGATTGTGGATATACAACAGGCGAATATTCCTGGGATCAGGAATTTGATGAAGAAACAGACGATGCAATCGCACTTGAAGTAGGAAGCAAAGAAACAATCGACCTTGGTTGCACAGACCATGATAAAGTTGAAGCTGTTAAAGTAGTGGATGGCGCTAAATTCGTAAAAGTAAAATACAATGCAAATAAAGGTGACTTTTTCACAGTACAGGGTAAAAAAGCAGGCACATCAACAATCACTGTAACATACAAATCCGGTGCAGAAAAAACATTCGTGTTTGAAGTAGAATAAAGAGTAAGTGAATAAATAGAAAAAGTAACATAGAAAATAACATGGAATTCAAATTCAAGTAAATAAGTTAATTCATATAAGGTACAACACAACAGTTGAAGAAATGTAAGAATAGAACCTTTATAATAAAGACAATAAAACACACTATCGAAGAGAAGCCAGTTGATCTGGCTTCTTTTCTTTCTTTTTCCCTCCATCTATGTTATAATATTTCCCGTTATTCAAAACTCATACAAAGTATCATTCGAAAGGAAATCAATGAATATTCTAGACCAATTAATATATATCAAATACAAACTGCTGACTTTACTTTCCGTATTTGCATTTACCATGGTTCTTCTTACGGGCTGCGGCGCGGATGTGGGCAATGAATTAGAAGATCTCTTAAAATCAACGACAGATGAGCAGGTTCTTGCCATGTTTTTCGATGATTTTGATGGAAACGGCGAGAAGGAAGCATTTGCCGTGACCGGAGAAGCTTATGAGGAAGATGGAGTTGCCGGTGCAAAGGCGAAAATCTGGTTTATCAATTTAGATAAGGCAACTGTAATCAGTGGTGATGAGCCAGTCATGCTGCTTAAAAATGAAGAGTTTGGAGAAATCTTTAAGATTTCAGACAAAGAATCTGGAATTGTCTTTCAAAAAGACGATGGTGATTGTACCACGAACCTTGCATGGCATGTGGAAGATGGAAAAGTAGTGGAGGGGAAATAATGAAACGTACAACCGTAGGTGGTCAGGCGGTTCTTGAAGGTGTTATGATGCGTAATGGTAGTAGATGCGCCGTTGCGGTACGTAAACCGAACAAGGAAATTGAGGTTCGTCCAACCGAAATACATTCAATCAAAGAAAAATATCCATTTTTGAAATTGCCAATCCTAAGAGGAATCGTAAGCTTTGTGGAGTCCTTGATTGTTGGGATGGAGACTTTGACATTTTCTGCGTCCTTTTTTGAGGATGAATTAGAAGAAGAAGGCGATTTCATCGACCGCTTTTTAGAAAAGCATATGCAAGGAGCGGGCGAAAAAGTGATTATGGGTATCACAATTGCAATTTCTGTTGTGATCGCGATTTTAGGATTTATGATCTTGCCATATGCATTAAGTGAAGTAATCAGGAAATTTACGAATTCCCAGACGATCGCTTTAATATCAGAAGGTCTGATTCGAATTGGACTTTTCTTAGGATATATGGTTCTGATTTCTCAGATGAAGGACATCCAGAGAGTGTTTATGTATCATGGCGCAGAGCATAAAACAATCAACTGTTTAGAACATGGAGATGATCTAACTGTAGAGAATGTAGCAAAGCATTCAAGACTTCATAAACGATGTGGAACGAGCTTTTTATTTCTTGTTGTGTTGATCAGTATCTTCGTATTCTTCTTTATCCGATTTGATTCCGTGTTATTAAAGGCAGCTTGCAGACTGCTTTTGGTACCTGTAATTGCTGGTATTTCCTATGAATTTTTACAGCTTGCAGGAAAAAGTAATACAAAGCTTGCTGATAAGTTAAGTCGTCCAGGCATGTGTCTCCAGTATCTGACAACCAGAGAACCAGATGCGGACATGATTGAAGTAGCAATCCGTTCGGTTGAAGAAGTCATCGACTGGAAATCATATGTTGTAGCTGTACGAAATGGAGAAATCGAGGAGTAGAAAAATCCACGAAGCAGATTGAAGGAGCAGATGAACATGACTTACCGAGATTTATTGTTAGATGCCACGAACCGATTAACCGAAGCAGGTATTGATAACCCGGGCGGGGAAGCGTGGTATTTCTTCGAGGATGCATTTGCCATGAGCAGATTAGACTACATGATGGATCAGCTGATGGAAAATACGAAAGAAGAAGCAACAAAAAAGTTTCATCATTATATAGAAGAAAGAATTACGACAAGAACACCGATGCAGTATATCTTAGGCACTCAGGAATTTATGGGACTCACATTCCAGGTGAATCCATCCGTATTGATTCCAAGAATGGACACTGAAGTATTAGTAGAAGAAATTATCAATACAGTACCAGATGCGAAAAAAATCCTTGATATGTGCACGGGATCAGGCTGTATTGCCATAAGTTTAGCCGAATTTTTACATCCAGAGGTGTGTATCGGAGCAGATTTATCAAAAGATGCGTTAAATACTGCTATTTTCAATGGAAAAACTCTTGCACCTATGGTATCATTTATTGAAAGCGACCTTTTTTCCAAGATTACTGGGAAATTTGATTTGATCGTATCAAACCCACCTTACATTGCTTCAAGTGAATGTGATGTGCTAATGCCGGAGGTAAAGGATCATGAGCCACGAATGGCACTTGATGGTCACGAAGACGGACTTTACTTTTATCGAAAAATTGTCGATCAGGCAAGGAAGCATTTGACTACTGGCGGATGGCTTTTCTTTGAGATTGGTTATGACCAGGGAGAGAGTGTGCCGAAGCTGATGGAGGATGCCGGGTATATGGATATTACGGTTAAGAAGGATCTTGCGGGTCTTGACCGCGTTGTCTATGGTCGCTATGAATAGAATTTGAATAGAAAAAGATTAGTAATTAAGATAGAGGAGGATATACTATGTTTGACAAGCTTGAAGATTTAGTGGATCGTCTTGCGTCCGTAATGGAAGAGCTTCAGGATCCAGATGTTGTCAGCAATCAGAAGCGTTTCCGTGACTTAATGAAGGAACAGGCGGAACTGACTCCGATTGTAGAAAAGTATAATGAATATAAAGCAGCAAAGGAAAATATCGAAGAATCCTTGGAAATGTTAGAAGAAGAAACTGACGAAGAGATGAGAGAACTTGCAAAAGAAGAACTCGCGCAGTCCAAGGCAGCTGTTGTTCAGTTAGAAGAAGATATCAAGATTTTATTAATTCCTAAAGACCCTAACGATGATAAGAACATCATCTTAGAACTTCGTGCAGGTGCAGGCGGAGACGAAGCAGCATTATTTGCCGCTGAACTTGCTCGTATGTACCGTACATATGCAGAAAAACAGCGCTGGAGAGTAGAATGTATCTCTTTAACTGAAAGTGGTATCGGTGGTTATAAGGAAGCTTCCTTCATGATCACAGGTCAGGGCGCTTACTCTAAGTTTAAGTATGAATCTGGTACACACCGTGTACAGCGTATCCCTGCAACAGAATCCGGCGGACGTATCCATACATCTACTGCAACAGTAGCGATCATGCCGGAAGCAGAAGAAGTGGATGTTGAAATCGATATGAACGATTGCCGTTTCGATGTATTTAGAGCATCTGGTAACGGTGGTCAGTGTGTCAATACAACTGACTCTGCTGTACGTCTTACTCATATTCCAACTGGTATCGTTGTATCCTGTCAGGATGAAAAATCCCAGTTAAAGAATAAGGCGAAAGCAATCAAGGTTTTACGTGCACGTTTATATGATTTAAAACAGCAGGAAGCACATGATGCAGAAGCAGAAGCTCGTCGTACTCAGGTTGGTACTGGTGACCGTGCTGAAAAGATCCGTACATACAACTTCCCACAGGGTCGTGTAACAGATCACAGAATTAAGTTAACACTTCACAAATTAGATTCTATCTTAGGTGGAGATCTTGATGAAGTAATCGATGGATTAACTACTGCAGACCAGGCAGCAAAACTTGCTAAGATGCAGCAGGAAGATTAATTAGAATTTTAATAAGAAGAAAACAAAAAAGGAGTTATCCAATTGGATAACTCCTTTTCCATTTGTGTTTGTTTACAGTGTAGAATCCATCAATGATTTTTCAAAGGCAAGTAACTGCTCTAAGGATTTGGATGCAACCAGGTTATGGCGGATGCTCATTCTAAGATTTGAGTAGTCCGCTTTAAATCCGAACTTTCTTGGTGCAAATAAATCATTCTTCTCGTAAGGTGTTCTTGTCATGGACATGTCGAAGATGATATCTAAGAAACGATTCTGATGAAATGTCTTTCTCGTAAATTCTTTTCTATAGGCTGGTTTTAAGCCTAAGGTTGTCATCTTCATGTAAAATGCCTGAAGGCGCTGGTCGTCACTGTCAGCTAAGAATGCTAAATCGCCTTCTAAAATGGCACTGGCCTGCTCTTTTGTAATCGGAATCAGCTCTTTGGTTACAACATTGCCATCTTTTGATTTCTGTTCAATATAAACATTCTGAAAATCTTCATAAACAATGGAATAATCAATGGCGGAAATCAGATCACTCTTAAAGGTTACCTTACGAAAATTGGTTGTCATCATGCTTTTGGTTTTGTCATTGAGAACGATGAATTCCTGTTCTTTCTTTTTGTACTCGTCAATATTGGTCGTACGAAGAACTTCTGTATACATAATTTTGCTCATAGGCAAAACCTCCTTTTAAATTAAACGAACTGGTTTAATTCAGGATTATAATGATAATCGATCGCCGCTAACTTCTCTTCGACTTCTGCTTTATCAAGACCAACTTCTTCACAAAGAATATCTAAAGAAGCAAAGTAGTCTCTTAAATGGCAGTTTAATACGCTAAGAAGCATCACTGGATCGATTGGGTAATCTTCAGCCTGCATATAAATTCTCCCTTCTATACATAATCTATTTTATCATACTATCGTAAAAATGTCACAAGGTTCCTTAGAAAAATGTTTTTCGAATATATGTTCGCGTTTCCTCTAGTCAAATGCTTCGTTTCGTGTTACTATTACTCTATGACGGAGGAATACCAATGGATTTATTTGATTATATGAGAGAACAGAATATGGAGAAGGAATCTCCACTTGCGCAGCGACTTCGACCAACTACATTAGAAGAAGTTGTTGGACAGGAACATATTATTGGAAAAGACAAGCTTCTATATCGTGCCATTAAGGCAGATAAGTTAAGCTCTATTATATTTTACGGTCCCCCGGGGACTGGTAAGACGACACTTGCCAAAGTAATTGCTAACTCCACTCGGGCTGAATTTCTTCACCTCAATGCCACAACATCTGGCAAGAAGGAGATGCAGCAGGCGGTGGCAGATGCGAAAAACAATCAAGGCATGTTTGGCAAAAAGACGATTTTATTTATTGACGAGATTCATCGTTTCAACAAAGCGCAGCAGGACTATCTTCTTCCATTTGTAGAGGACGGAACCGTAATCTTAATTGGTGCCACAACGGAAAATCCTTATTTTGAGGTGAACGGCGCTTTGATTTCCCGTTCGAATATCTTTGAACTGCATCCAATTTCCAACGAAGGAATCAAGACCTTGATTCAGCGTGCAGTTTATGATCAGGATAAGGGGATGGGAACCTATAATGCAGTCATTGATGATGATGCCTTAGAATTTTTAGCCGACATGGCAGAAGGTGATGCAAGAACTGCTTTGAATGCGATTGAGCTTGGTATCTTAACAACAGAACCTCTTGCAGATGGTAAGATTCATATTACACTTCCGGTTGCGGAACAGTGTATTCAGAAGAGAGCCTTTCGCTATGATAAGCAGGGGGATAATCATTATGATACAATCTCTGCGTTTATTAAGAGTATGCGTGGATCAGATCCGGATGCGGCTGTTTATTATCTTGCAAAGATGATTGATGCAGGGGAAGATGTGAAGTTTATCGCTCGAAGAATTATGATCTGTGCCTGTGAAGACGTGGGTAATGCAGATCCTCAGGCAATTCAGGTGGCAGTAGCCTGCTCTCAGGCCGTAGAGCGTATTGGTATGCCGGAAGCAAGAATTATCCTTGCGCAGGCTTGTATCTATGTAGCGACTGCACCCAAAAGCAACGCTTCCTATTTAGCAATAGACGAAGCGTTACATACGGTTCGAACTCAAAGAGTAAGTGGTGTACCAAATCATCTTCGTGATGCACACTATAAAGGGGCAGCAAAGCTTGGTCATGGTATTGGCTATAAGTATGCCCATGACTATCCAAATCACTATGTAGATCAGCAATATCTGCCGGATTCTCTTGTGGGAACAACCTTTTATGATCCATCCGATAATGGCTACGAGAAGAACATCAAACAGCATATGGAATGGTTGAAAAATCAGTAGAATTCTGATATTATATGCCTAATGGCGTATTATGCGCCTGTGTATTAGAATATAATTAAGAATAAATAAAGGATGGTAAAGATTATGGCATTATTAAAAGACTGGCGTGATTTTGCTTACGCATTTGATGACAACACACGTGAAGGACAGGAATTCTGGTTAAACTACTTCGCAGTAGAAAAAGCAATCTACGAAAAAGTATTAACAGATAGAGTAGTAGTAGAAGGTACTGTTGCAGAACTCGCTGCAAAATATGATACAGACTTAAAGCTTTTCGTTGGTTTCTTAGATGGTATCAATGATTCCTTAAATGAAGAAAATCCAATCGATGATATGACAGAAGATACTGTTGTAAAAATTGACATCAACTATGAACAGTTATACTACAACATGGTTGCATGCAAAGCTGAATGGTTATATACATTAGAACAGTGGAATGGCATCTTAACACCAGAACGTCAGAAAGAACTTTACAAAGCTCAGAAAACTTCTACAACTATTGTAAAAGATAAAAAAGTTGGCCGTAACGAACCATGTCCATGTGGTTCCGGTAAAAAGTACAAAAAGTGCTGTGGCCGTAAGTAATTAAAACATAAGATCGGACAGTGCTTATATGGCACTGTCCATTTTTACATTAAGGAGAACAAACTATGATCAGAGTAAGAGTAGCAACAATCGGAACAAATTATATTACAGACTGGTTTGCAACAGCTCTTTTAACAAGCCCACTTTATGAATACGTGGCTGTTTATTCGAGAAAGATGGAGACGGGAAAAGCATTTGCAGATAAATATGGGGTAAAAAAGGTTTATGATAATTTAGATGAATTAGCAGAAGCAGATGATATTGATGTTGTTTACATCGCAAGCCCAACTGCTTATCATTATGCCCATGCAATGATGATGATGAATAATGGGAAACATGTCATGGTTGAAAAACCGGTAGCATCTAATTCTGAAGAACTTTCTCTTATGTTACAGGCTGCAAAGGATAACAATGTCATTATGATGGAGATGATGAGACCAGCTCATGCACCAGGTAATAAAACAATCATTGAGAATCTTCCTAAACTCGGAGATATTCGTATTGCTACATTACAGTATTGTCAGTATTCCGGACGCTACGATAATTATAAAAAGGGTATTATTGAGAACGCATTCAAACCAGAGCTTTCTAATGGTTCCATTATGGATATCGGCGTTTATCCAATCCATACGCTTGCACAGCTGTTTGGTATGCCTGAATCCATAAAAACAGATGTGTTCCATTTGTCAAATGGTTGTGATGGTGCAGGTGCCATTATGGCGCATTATCCAGATAAAATCTGTCAGGTATTATATTCTAAAGTAACGGATCATAAAACACCTAGTCAGATTCAGGGAGAAAAAGGATGTATGCTCATCGAGACTATTCCATTTCCAAAGAAGATTACGATTATTTATCGTGACGGAAGCGTGGAAGATGTACCTGTATGGGAAGATGAACGTGAAGTATCTGGCAACAATATGGTCTATGAAATCGAAGATTTTGCGAAATTAATGGAAGAAGGCAACGTAGAACATGACTATCTTAAGGCTTCGATTGTTGAGATGAAGATCATTGATGAGGCGAGAAAACAGGTTGGAATCGTATTTCCGGCAGACAAAATCCGTGAGATGTTATAAGGAGTGAGATTATGAAAAAAAGAATCTTAGCATTATTATTAGGACTTGTGTTAGCATTTTCTTTAGTGGCTTGCGGTTCAAAAAAAGAAGCAGAAGAGACAACACAGACAGAAGAAATTGAAGAAGAAGCCACTGAAGCAACAGAAGAAGCGACAGAAGCTCAGATGGAAAGCGATTATAAGAAAGTAGAAATCAGTGAACCATCTAAAATTGATCAGGTTGGCGCACCAGAAAAAGGGGAAACCATCGCTGTCATTGAAGTGAAAGGTTATGGAAAGCTTTATTTAAAATTCTTTAAACAGGAAGCACCACTTGCAGTAGAAAACTTCTTAACTTTAGCTGCAAATGGTTATTATGATGGTATTGTATTCCACAGAGTTATCAATAATTTTATGATTCAGGGTGGCGATCCAACTGCAACAAGTC
>JAZUED010000109.1:0-1567 GCA_045640005.1 Candidatus Fimousia sp. | reverse complement strand
ACACCTGCTGTAGATTTTGAACACTTAGAAGAGGTGCTGATTATTTTAGACAGCAAAGAATCATGGGAAGATTATGAGGAATAAGCACTATGCTTCGTACCATACTGTATGCTTTGTGCATATTTATCTGTTTTTTATTACAAACCACCGTATTTCATGGAATAGATTTTGGTGGGATTGTTCCTAATTTGTTAATTATCCTGACTTCCAGCATAGGATTTATGCGTAACGAAAAGGAAGGTCTGCTGGTAGGTTTTTTTGCCGGTTTGTTATGTGACATCTTTTTTGGTGAAGTATGGGGTTTTCAATCCTTAATCTATATGTATATTGGATTTATTAATGGATTCTTTTCCAGAATTTTTTATCCGGAAGACATTAAACTTCCTCTTGCATTAATTGTAACCAGCGATTTGTCCTATGGACTAATTACTTATGTATTTTTGTTTTTGCTTCGTGGTAAATTTGATTTTCCGTTCTATTTTCAAACAATCATTTTACCGGAATGCATTTATACCATCATTGTAACCTGTCTGTTATACCCGATCATTTTATTCTTAAATAACAGGCTGACTGATTTTGAAAGAAGGAGAGCGAAGAAATTTGTTTGAAAAAATCAAAGAATATGTCATCGACTTTTTCACCAACCGATTAACCCTCCTTACCGTTGCTTTCATTCTCATGGGTCTGATTCTTTTGAAAAGATGTTTCGACCTTCAGATCGTACATGGTCAGGAGTATATGGATAAGTTTATGCTGACAACTGAAAAAACAAGAGATATTTCTGCCTCCAGAGGAAGTATCTATGACTGCAATGGCGTGTTACTTGCATATGATGAGTTGGCTTACTCCGTAAAAATTGAAGATGTATTTGAAAAATCAACAAAAAAGAATAAAGAACTGAATGAAACCATCGCTACCTTAATTGAACTTATTGAAAAAAATGGTGATCATGTCGTGTCTGATTTCAACATTATCGTCGACGACAGCGGAGACTATATTTTTAATGTGGAAGGTTCTAAACTAAAAAGATTTTTAGCGGATGTTTACGGAAAAGCTTCTTATGACAAGTTATCCGTTGCCCAGAAAAACGCCAGCCCCAATGACGTGATTGATTTTCTGTGTGACAAATCCAGCTTCGGGATTGGAGATTACAAGAATCCTTCTGATACCAAAAGTGAATTTATCATCGGAAAAGGATACACAAAAGAAAAGCTTCTTAAAATATTAACCATTCGTTATTCCATGAAACTTACCAACTACAGAAAGTATGTAGGTACCGTAGTTGCCAAGGATGTGTGTACCAAAACAGTTGCCGTCCTTATGGAAAATAATGACATTCTTCCAGGTGTTTCCATCGTGGAAGATACCGTAAGAAAATACAATAACAGTGAATATTTTGCGCATCTGCTTGGTTATGTGGGAAAAATTGATGCAGATGAAGTGAAGGAACTGAATGACCGAAATGTAGCGGAAGGCGGAAGCGAGGAACGTTACAACATTAATGACATTGTGGGAAAAGGTGGCATTGAAGGCTACTGTGAAACCATTCTGCAAGGAAATAAGGGAA
>JAZUED010000108.1:0-3014 GCA_045640005.1 Candidatus Fimousia sp. | reverse complement strand
CTTTAAACATTTTCATCATTTCATTTGTAAGACTAAAACTTCCGGGCTGGAGCACAATATCCTCCCTCTTTACCCATTCAGCATATTTTAATTCCTCGCTGTCCATGGTAATAGTATCGTCACCGTCCACCTCACAGTAGTAACCTATCAGAATATCATTGGCGCTTCCCCAAGGTTGCGACTTGTAGTATCTGATATTTTTAACTTTGATACCTGCCTCTTCCATAACTTCGCGTTCCACGGTTTCTTCCATGGTTTCCCCAATTTCGGTAAATCCTGCAACCAATGCGTTGTGACGGAAGCCGGTTCTGTATTTTGTCAATAACAATTTATCACCATTGATCACGCCAACAATAACCGCCGGCATAATGCGTGGATAGCTTGTGTAGCCACATTCCGGACAGGTCATGGCACGTTCTGTCTTTGAATGTTCCATCGGATGACCACAACGACCACAGAACTTGTTATCACGGTACCAGTCCATCAAATGCTTCGCGGTAAAGATTCCGAACACAATTGGATCTGCTTCTTTGATATAGTTTGTAAAGTTTCTCGGATTTTCATATTCAAATCCTTCAATTTCCATCTGATTTTGGGTAACTGCCAGAAAATATGGCTTTTCATCAATACGGAAAAGGTACTGAACCTGTACTTCTTCCGGAAGATCAAAAACCTTAGGAAGCACGAATCCCTCTTCCTTCTTTAAAAGAATGTCCATGCCAAAAAAAGCAAATACATCGTAGTCCGCTTCCGGCGCACAGACATTACTGTACTGGTTGTCAAGTTTATGTGGGTAAATATCTTGAATCATGTTTATGTTTCCTTTCGATTGTTTTCTATCTAATTATAACAACTAAACTATTGAAGAACAATTCGAAATACGCTATCATCAATTCCATAATGGCATAGAAAGGCGAACAATATTTATGAATGAATTGCAGATTTTAGAAGTCAAAGAGAATATATTTAAAGCAAATGAAGTAAACGCGGATACGGTAAGAGCTTACATGAAAGCCAATAAAAAGCTTATGGTCAATGTCATGTCTTCCCCAGGTTCCGGAAAAACAACTACTCTAGTCCGTACAATTAAGTCTTTACAGCCTGAAATTCGTGTAGGTGTCATGGAATGTGATATTGATTCCAGTGTCGATGCAAAAACTATTCAGGAGGCCGGCGGAAAGAGTATCCAGCTTCATACCGGTGGAATGTGCCATATGGATGCGCAGATGACAAAACAGGGCCTTGATGCCATGGGTATGGAGGATGTAGACCTGTGCTTTCTTGAAAATGTCGGAAATCTCGTATGTCCTGCAGAATTTGATACAGGTGCGGATATTAATATTACAATTCTTTCTGTACCGGAAGGAGACGACAAACCAGCAAAATATCCTTTGGTTTATGAAGTTAGCGAATTGGTGCTTGTGAATAAAATTGATGCTCTTCCTGTCTTTGATTTTAATAAAGCTCTTGTGGAAGAAAGAATTCATACCCTGAATCCAAATGCAGATATTATCTATATTTCCGCTAAAACCGGTGAAGGTTTTGATGAATGGATTAGCTGGATCAAGAAGAAAGTGATGGGGAGAAAAGCGTAATGAGTAAAGAAGTTAAAGTGATTGAAATAAATGAAAAGGTATTTGCATCCAACGATAGAAAAGCGGAAGAAATCCAGGAATTATGTCGAAAAAACCAGACATTTTTTGTAAATATTATGTCCTCTCCTGGTTCTGGAAAAACAACCATGTTGATTAATCTGATTAATCGCTTAAAAGAACGCTATACGATTTCCGAAATGAATGTTGATATTGAATCTACTCTGGATTCTCAGCGAGTTGCCGATGCTACAGGAGTTGCGTCTATTCAGATTCATAATGGTGGTCTGTGCCATATCGATGCTGATATGACAAGCCGTGCTTTAGAAAATGTTGATTTCACAGGGGTGGATCTGATGATTTTAGAAAACATCGGTAATCTGGTATGCCCGGCCGAATTCAATACAGGTGCACATAAAAATATTATGCTGCTTTCTGTACCGGAAGGGGATGATAAACCTTTAAAATACCCACTCATGTTTACCGTAT
Organism: Candidatus Fimousia sp.; assembly: GCA_045640005.1. GTDB lineage: Bacteria > Bacillota > Clostridia > Lachnospirales > Lachnospiraceae > Fimousia. Next base: position 933 of record JAZUED010000108.1, on the reverse strand, counting down.
CCGATCTCATCATATTTAGTAAAATTGATACGATCGGCTATTTTGACTTTGATTTTAAGGCAGCAAAAGAACGAATCCTTGCCTTAAATCCAAATGCAGAGTTTGTTGAAATCAGCGCCAAAACAGGCGAAGGAATGGACCAGCTTGTAGCATGGTTTGAACAGGAGATTGAGAAGGTTAAGAAGATATAAATGCCAGTGGGACGGTTTCGCCGTCCCACTTTGTTGTTATATAATTCCATACTTCAAAAATGCTTTATACAGTCCATCTTCTCCTACCGATGGGCATATTTCATCCGCCACAGCCTTCATTTCATCCGTTCCATTCTCCATGCAGACAGCAAGTCCTACGGTTTGCAGCATCTCGTAATCGTTAATGCTATCTCCAAATCCGATAGAATCTTCTATGGAAATTCCGCAGGTTTCGCAAGCCATACGCACCCCGCTACCTTTATCGTAACCTTTCAGACTTACTTCTCCATTGATCAGTCCGTGCTGATCCATCTTTCCCACGGAAAAATGCCCTAGATCGCTGAGTTCAGCCATCGCTTGATTCATCGCTTCTTCGGACTCTGTCACAAGGACAATCTTATAAACTGGCTGTTCGGCATACTTATCCATAGATAAAATATTTAGGTCAGATTCTAATTGATTCCTCCATCTCATAAGTTCGCTGTTTGGATTGCCACCAGCATGTTTTAAAAAGAGTTCTCTTGCACCACTATGAATAAACGCCCCATCCAAACATTCCAAAGATGGGTAAATGTCATACTTGGCAAAACATCTAAGGATTCGTTCCCTTTGTTCTTCTGTCATGGAATGATCAAAAATAACGTGATTTTCACATACTACGTAGTTACCCGCACTGGCAATATATCCGTCAAAGCCGTATACAAGCAAACTTTTAAGCATTCCTTTGCTTCGTCCAGTGCAG
>JAZUED010000107.1:0-4971 GCA_045640005.1 Candidatus Fimousia sp. | reverse complement strand
CCTTGGCTCACAGAACGACATGGCTACGATCCGACTTCTCCTGAAAGTATAAAAACAAAATCCTCCGCCTCACGGCCTTCAATTTGTAAGGCAGAAACAGTGTCCTTTAAATATCTTATTCTTTCATCTTCTCTTAAAATACTGGAGGCATCGTAGCGATATGCATACTTTATGATTTTAAAGAATAGAGCATGAAAGGTTCCAAAGGATACACCTTTTCCTCTTCCATCCATGAGTTTAAAAAATCGTTCTTTCATCTCCGTGGCTGCTGCCTTCGTAAATGTGATGACTAAAATATTAGATGGATTCACCCCATATTCTTCTATTAGATATTTCGTTCTTTTTGTAATAACCGTCGTTTTGCCACTTCCCGGACCTGCAAGGACCATCATCGGTCCCTGAAAATGCTCCACAGCAATGCGCTGTGATTCATTCATCTGACTCATACTACTCTTCTTCCTTTAAAATATCAATTAACTGAGGAAATGGACTGATGCTTCGTCTTAAGATCCCCTGCATCTGAGCAATCATGATGCCATAATTCACAACAGGAACACCTGCTTCTTCAATGACTGCTAATCTGTGTTTCATCTCTTTCTTATTTAATGTACATCCACCACAATGGATGACTAAATCAAATTTACTTAAATCCTTTGGAAAACTATTGCCACTGCTTGTTTCAAAGACAAATTCTTTGCCTGTATATTCTCTTAACCATCTTGGAATCTTAACCGTTCCAATGTCATCACACTGTCTGTGATGTGTACATCCTTCTGCAATTAAGATACGAGCACCATCCTTTAAGGATTCAACGGCTTTTACTCCTTCGATTTCCTGTTTTAAATCGCCTTTAAATCTTGCAAATAAGATAGAGAAAGAAGTCAGTAAAATATCTTCCGGTGTATCCTTGGATACTTTTCCAAATGCCTGTGAATCAGTAATCACCAGTTTTGGCTTTTGGCCAAGATTTTTTAATGTATCTGCAAGTTCTGTCTCTTTTACTACAATAGAAACTGCTCCTGCCTCTAATAAGTCACGGATCGTCTGCTGCTGCGGTAAGATCAGCCTTCCCTTTGGTGCTGCTTTATCAATTGGCACTACGAGAACAACAAAATCATTCGGTTCCACTAAATCAGCTACAATTCTTGCCTGATCATCTTCTGGCATTAATCTTCCGATTCGATTCTTTAATTCTTCGATTCCTTCTTTTGTCGCTGCACTGACACAGATTCCATTCATAACATCGATGGATCCTGTTAAGTCTTTTTCATCTTTTTTATTGTAAACCACGATATATGGTAATGTTCTTTTTTTAATCTGCTCGATCAGTTCTTCTTCAAATGCGCTGATTCCTGTTGTACTGTCTACAATCACCAATGCAATATCGGTTTTAGCCAGTACTTCCATTGTTTTTTCTACTCTTTTTTCACCTAATTCGCCTTCATCATCAAGACCTGGTGTATCAATTACAACTACCGGTCCAATCGGAAGGAGTTCCATTGCTTTATAAACAGGGTCTGTTGTTGTCCCTTTCACTTCTGATACAATGGCCAGATTCTGGTTCGTCATAGCATTGATTACACTTGATTTTCCCGCATTACGTTTGCCAAATAATGCAATGTGGACACGTTCTCCTCTTGGAGTCTGATTCATACTCATAAAATCACATCCTTTTTTTAATTTCGTATTTTATCCTTAAGAATAAGTATAACATAAAATGGAACTTAATTTTGCGAAAACAAAGTTTTCACAAAATAAAAAGGCGTGTGAATAATCACACGCCTTTGCATATATTAAAGTTTTAATTATCTAGCGTTTGCTTCTAATAAAGCTTTAACTTCTGCTTCTGTCTTAAGAGCCATTGCTTTGTCAGCTAATTCTTTAGCTTCTTCCATTGTCCATAAGGACATTGTAGCACGAGCCTGTAATACAGATGTAGCAGATACAGAGAATTCATCTAATCCGAATGCAAGTAATAATGGGATCATTAATGGATCTGCTGCTGCTTCACCACACATACCAGCCATAATGCCAGCTTCATTAGCTGCGCTAATGATGTTACGGATAGAACGAAGAACTGCAGGGTTATATGTGGAGTAGAGGGAAGCGACGTCTGGGTTACCACGGTCTGCTGCCATTGTATAACCTGTTAAGTCGTTAGTACCGATAGAGAAGAAGTCAGCTTCTGCTGCTAAGATGTCAGCGATTAAGGAAGCTGCTGCTGTTTCCATCATAACACCAACTTTGATGTCTTTATCGTATGCGATTCCCTTTTCATCTAATTCAGCTTTGATTTCTGCGATGATTTCTTTAACTGCGCGAAGTTCGTCAACACATGTTACTAATGGAACCATGATACGGATTTTACCATAAGCGGATGCTCTTAATAAAGCACGTAACTGTGGTCTGTAGATGTCTTCGATTCTCTTTAAGCAGAAACGAACTGCACGGAAACCTAAGAATGGGTTTTCTTCTGTTGGAAGTCCTAAGTAAGGAAGAGCTTTGTCACCACCGATATCAAGTGTACGGATGATAACTGGTTTTCCTTCTAATGTTTCTGCAACTGTTTTGTATGCTTCGAACTGAGAGTCTTCAGATGGAATAGCATCGCTGTCCATGAATAAGAACTCTGTACGGAATAAACCAACACCTTCGCCATCACGTTCAAGAACGCCTGCTGCTTCGTCTGGTCCACCGATGTTACATACTAATTCAACAACCTTACCGTCTGCAGACTGAGAAGGCTGTCCACGGAATTTTTCTAATAAAGCTTTTTCAGCTAAGAATTTTTCGCGTTTAACTTTGAATTCTTCGATTACGGATTCTTCAGGGTTGATGTAAACTTCACCTGTAGAACCGTCCATAACTACAACGTCGCCATTCTTAACGATTGTTGTAATTTCAGGAATAGATAAACATGCAGGAATTTCCATAGAACGGCAGATGATTGCAGAGTGAGATGTCTTACCACCGATTTCTGTTAATACACCTTCGATGTTTTCTGGAACGAATCCAGCTGTCATGGATGGTGTTAAATCTTCTGCTACGAAAATTGTTTCTGCAGGAGCCGCACTGATGTCAACTTCTTCAACACCCATGAGGATCTTGATTAAACGAGTTTTGATATCGCCTAAGTCAGATGCTCTCTGCTGTGTTAATTCATCTTCTGCCATAGAGAAGATCATAGCGAAGAAATCACATGCTTCTTCAACAGCTGCTTCAGCATTGATGGAATCATCATCAATTTTCTGTTCAATCTGTTCGGAAATAGCTGGGTCCTGAATCATCATAACATGTCCTAAAAGGATTTCAGATTCAGCTTCACCTGCTGTAACTTTCATTCTTTCAGCTAATGCCATTGTTTTTTCTACGAAAACTTCAATAGCGTCAGCTAATCTTTTCTTTTCAGCTTCTTTATCAGTAATAGTAGTTCTTGTGTAGTTTAATTCAGCTTCTTTTAAGATAAGAACTTTACCAATACCGATACCAGCTGATGCTCCAATACCTTTATACATGTGCCACCTCTAGATATGTGCTGTAAATTATTCGCCTAAACCAGATTCGATTAATTCTGTAGCATATGCTAAAGCTGCTTCTTCGTCTTCGCCTTCGCAAACAACTTCGATTTCAGAACCGTATTTGATGCAAGCGCCGATGATGTTTAATAAGGATTTAGCGTTGATTTTTTTGTCATTGTACATGATGGAAACGTCAGATGTGAATTTTGTAACACCTTTAGCTAAAACTCCAGCTGGTCTCATGTGTAAGCCCTGTTCATTCTGTACTACGAATTTTTTAGATACCATAATAATATTCTCCTTTTGCTTATAAAATTTCGTTTCATTGAGTCCCACTACATAAATAATAACGAACGTCCTAAGACCTTCGTTTTCATTACAATAGTAACAACCCAACCCTCTTAAGTATGTAAAAATTTTACCATGTGACACTCCCAAAAGTCAATAGGAGTAGTGCATTTTTTATAAACACTACTCCCCTTATCTTGTCAATTTGAACAAAATTTCTAAAATTTTATATGCTCTGAACATATTCCACAGGAACATATGCTTCCACATAAATACCATCCTCACGGTACTCTTCTTTTAAGATTACACCATGTTTTCTCACAACCTGAAGCTTCCCAGCATTTGCATAAGAAACCACTTTTTCTACATAAATCTGCCCACTCATCAATGTATCCTGAATGAGTTCTAAAAGAGCATCCGTATTCTCTCCGGTTGCCGCAGAAATGCGAATCACCTCATCTGCCTTCGGATCTACTAACACTGCATCCTCTTTGATGCGGTCCATCTTATTAAACACGGTTAAGATAGTTTTATCCTGGATTTCTAATTCCTTGAATGTCTCATAAACCGCTTCCATCTATTTTTCCATCTGTGGATTTGAAGCGTCAACTACATGCAGGATCAAATCGGAATACTTCGCTTCCTCTAAAGTGGAACGAAATGCATTTACCAAATGATGCGGAAGCTTTCTGATAAATCCGACTGTATCAGTAAGCAGGATTTCCTGTCCATTTGGCAGTTTTACAAGTCTGGTTGTCGGATCAAGCGTTGCAAACAGCTTATCCTCTGACAGCACCCCAGCCTTTGTATAGAGATTTAGTAAAGTAGATTTCCCCGCATTGGTATACCCTGCAATGCACACAACCGGAATCTGATTTTTGCTGCGCTGCTGTCTTTGTACTTCACGGTGTTTTACTACCTGTTTTAATTCCTTTGACAAATGTCCGATTCTGCTTCGAATCAGTCGACGATCCACTTCAAGCTTTTTCTCACCAGGCCCTCTTGTCCCGATACCACCACCAAGTCTTGACATAGAAGTACCTTTTCCTGTCAATCTGGTTGCATGATAACGAAGCTGTGCAAGTTCAACCTGAATTTTACCTTCTCTCGTTCTTGCTCTGGATGCAAATATATCAAGAATGATGAGGGTACGGTCCATAATTTT
>JAZUED010000106.1:0-3541 GCA_045640005.1 Candidatus Fimousia sp. | reverse complement strand
ACAAAAACATATTCTTTTAATCGGTCAAATGCTTCCTCTACGCGGCTTTTTGGTAATGCACAATTGATACGTATACTCCATGGATGTGCAAATTTTCTTCCATCCTGGTAAGCAACACCGACATCCCAGCCTGCTTTTAATACATCATCTAAAGTTTTATTACTTTTCTTACAATATTCTTCGCAATCCATAAATACCATATAAGTACCCTGAACCTTTGAAGCATGGCAGCCGTCAAATTCTTCGATAATACGCTTTACTGCATAAGATGTATTATCTGATAATACCTGATTTAATTGAGAAACCCATTCATAACCTTCTTCTTTATAAGCACCAATTAATGCATGCATGGATAATACATTCATTTCGTTATAATGTGTTTTATCTCCGAATTTTGTAATCTTTTCACGCAGTACCGGATTAAAGATAATGTGATAACTTCCTATTAATCCAGCCAGGTTGAATGTCTTAGATGGTGCATAGACGCACACGCTTCGATTTCTTGCATCTTCGTTAATCATTGCAGATGGAATATGTTTATGACCTTCAAAAACAATATCCGCCCATATTTCATCACTAATTACAACACAGCTGTGTTTTGCAAATACTTCAAATGCTTTTTCAAGTTCCCATCGCTCCCATACACGTCCGGTTGGGTTGTGTGGGGAACAAAAGATTGCAAGACGAACGTGGTTTTCACCAATGATACGATCCATCTCTTCAAAATCCATACGCCAGATGCCATCTTCATCTTTTTTCAAATCACTTGTTATGGCATATCTTCCGGTTTCTTTTAAATCACCTAAAAACCCAACATAAGCAGGTGTATGTAAGAAAACTCCATCTCCAGGCTGAGTCATACTCTGAATCGTAGAAATGACGCATCCATGAACACCATTTTCATAACCAATTTCAGCTTCTGTTAAATCGGTATATCCATTTCTCGTCGTCTGCCATTTGATAATACTTTCATAGTATTCCTTTGTAGGCAGAAAGTATCCAAACAATGGATGAGAAATTCGTTCCTGAATGGCTGCAGGAATGGATGGACAAGTCGCAAAGTTCATATCTGCAACCCACATCGGAATTTCATCAAAGCCTTCCTTCGCTCCACCAGGTTCAAATCCCCAGTGTGTTTTTCCGATGCAATCAATGGCAATCGCATCTTTATTTGTACGATCGATGATCGAAGTAAAATCATATTTCATAAGTTAACCCTCAAATTTTTCTATCTCAACTGTATTTGTATTTAAAGAGGAGGCATTGCCATAATCCGTCAATTCTTCCGTCAAAAGAGCTGAAAAATTGCCTTCCCCAAAAGTCCAACGCTTCGCAAATACTCCTTCCCCGATCACTACACCCTGTGGCACCTTGTCGGTAACATTTGCACGCACCTTAATCGTACTAAATTGATTTTTCGCCAGGCAAATGTCTCCGTCAGTAATTCCACGCATCATGGCATCTTCTTTACTCATACGAATGGTCAAATCGCCACGTTCCTTCATAAGCTCTTCTCTGAAAGAAAAGTTTGAATTGATGGCCCATGGGGAATGTGCCATAACCAGTCGAAGCGGATAGCTATGATCCTTTGGTGGCTCATAGGCAGGTGTTTTCGGTGAAAGATGAATCTTTCCATCTTCGGTTTTGATGTCTAATACATCCACCTGTGGGAAAATAATTGGTTTCCCATCTATAAAATCCTGTCTAGTCTGTTCATCTAAATCTGCCTGAATAAAATCATCTCGTTCTAACAGACTCTTCATCAATTCTTCTTCGCTTTGTTTCCAAAAGTCGCTTTCAAGATGCATCTCTTTTGCAAGAGCACAAAAAGTATCCCAGTTAGACTTTGCTTCACCAGCAGGTTCCATCACTTTATATCCAATCTGTCCATGGTAATGGCCATATGCAGCATAAAAATCACTATGTTCCACATTAAAGGTAGCCGGTAATAGGATATCTGCATAAGTAGCTGTATCTGTTATAAATCGATCATGGACGATGGTAAAGAGGTCTTCTCTTTTTAGTCCTTCGATGACTTTGCTCTGATCCGGTGTCATTACCGCTGGGTTAGAACAATATACATAGAAACTTTTTATTGAATGTTCTTCATCTGTTAGCGCATGTCCTAACTGATTCATATTAATCACTCGAACATCCTTTTCCCATTCCGGATGGGTAATTGGCTTTTTATTTAAAAATCTGGAACCACCCATAACAGAGCTTGTTCCACCGCCTTTTTTCCACGCACCAGTGAGTGCTGGAAGGCAGATCATAAGTCGATAAGCCGCCCCACCATTCGTATAGCGGCTCATACCACTTCCTGGAATGATGATCGAACGTTTGGCTTCTCCATATGCTCTCGCAAACATTTCCATCTGATTGATTGAAACACCACTGATTTCGGATGCCTGTTCTAAAGTAATAGCATCATATTCTTTCTTTAAATCATCAAATCCTGTCGTATATTCTTTGATGAATTTATCGTCTAAGGAACCATTTGCCTCCAAAAGCTGCATTACCGCAAGCATAAAGGCTGCATCACTGCCTGGATTTACCAAAATCACTTCATCGGCAAGATCAGCAGACATGGTTTCATATACATCAATTAAAATTACCTTTGCGCCACGTTTTTTTGCTTCCAAAATGTCTGGAACAATATGAAGACGATTGCATTTTGGATTACTGCTCCATAATACAACTAAATCTGCACTGCGAACCTGGGTAGAATGCCAGTCGCTAAATCGCCCCATGGTCATCTCATGGCCTGCCCCCTTCGCATCTGAGCAAATAGTTCGCTCTAACGTGGTTGCTCCCAATTCATAGAAAAATGCTTCCCCACAGTTTTCACTGATCAAACCCATGTTTCCAGCATAAGAATAGGGCAGGATAGACTCAGCACCTTCTTCGGTAATTAATTTACGCCATTTTTCACCAATGGTTTTTAAAGCTTCTTCCCAAGAGATTTCTACAAAAGAATCTTCTCTGCCTTTTGGCCCAATTCGTTTCAAAGGCTTAAGAAGGCGTTCTTTACTATGAACATCTTTTTCATAATGCTGCATCTTGCGGCATAAAATCCCTCTTGTAACCGGATGATCCGGGTCACCTTTTACACGATATAAAGTTTTACCATCCGTTTCACAGATCAAACCACATGTATCAGGGCAGTCATAAGGACAAACCCCTCTTTTATTTGTTATCTTCATTTAATAACACTCCATCTCTATAATAAAAATGGTTTCCAAATACTTTTTCTACTCCATCCTTAGCAATGACATACGTATAATCTGGCATTGCTAAAAATTCATGACCGATGCTGTCTTTTATTGTAATATCGTAGAATAAACTTCTGCCATCGACCTGCATTTCATAACGATCCTGAAAATGTGGTAAAATCTGAGTTTTTACCACTCCTAATCCCTGATAAAAAAGCTGAAATTCTGGATCGATGGTATCACCTGGTTCTTCAGGCCAGTTGTAAGCAACTTCAGCACAATTCATTGCACCGGCACTAATACCTAGCACAATGCCATCAAATATCACA
>JAZUED010000105.1:0-2369 GCA_045640005.1 Candidatus Fimousia sp. | reverse complement strand
TAAGAAGAATCAGTCCGCTGGTAGACAAGATTGAATCACTTCGCGATTCTATGATGGCATTAAGTGATGAAGAATTAAAGGGGAAAACAAAAGAGTACAAGACACGTTATGAGCAGGGAGAATCGTTGGATGATCTTCTTCCGGAAGCATTTGCTACCGTGCGTGAAGCCGGTCGACGTGTTTTAAATATGGAGCACTACAGAGTGCAGTTAATTGGTGGTGTCATTCTGCATCAGGGACGTATTGCTGAAATGCGTACCGGTGAAGGAAAAACTTTGGTATCTACTCTGCCGGCATACTTAAATGCTTTAGCAGGAAAAGGTGTTTACGTCGTTACCGTAAATGATTATCTGGCAAAGCGTGATGCGGAGTGGATGGGACAGATTCATGAATTTTTAGGCCTTACTGTTGGTGTGGTTTTAAATGAAATGAAAGCTGTTGAAAGACAGGAAGCATACAACTGTGATATTACTTATGTTACAAACAGTGAACTTGGTTTCGATTACTTAAGAGATAACATGGTAATTTATAAAGAACAGCTCGTATTAAGAGAGCTTAACTACGCAATCATCGATGAGGTTGACTCGGTATTGATCGATGAAGCGAGAACACCTTTGATTATTTCAGGTCAGAGCGGTAAATCAACCAAGCTTTATGAAGCCTGTGATATTTTAGCAAAACAGCTGAAAAGAGGTAAAGATCAGGAAGAACAGTCCAAGCTGGATATTATGCTCGGTATTGAACAGGAAGAAGACGGAGATTTTATTGTTAATGAAAAGGACAAGATTGTTAACCTGACTGCAGATGGTGTGGCCAAGGTAGAACGTTTCTTCCAGATTGAAAACCTGGCAGATCCTGAAAATCTTGAAATTCAGCACAATATCATTTTAGCGCTTCGTGCACATCATTTGATGTTCAGAGATCAGGATTACGTAGTAAAGGATGACCAGATCTTTATCGTTGATGAATTTACCGGTCGTATTATGGCAGGTCGTCGTTATTCAGATGGTCTTCACCAGGCAATCGAAGCAAAGGAACATGTAAAGGTTCGTCGTGAAAATAAAACACTTGCAACAATTACTTACCAGAACTTCTTTAACAAGTTTGCAAAGAAGGCAGGTATGACAGGTACAGCGCTTACAGAAGAAAAGGAATTTAGAGATATTTACGGAATGGACGTTATCGAAATTCCGACAAACAGACCTGTAGCACGTATCGATATGCAGGATGTGGTATATAAGACAAAGAAAGAAAAATTCCGTGCTGTTGTTGAAGCAGTAAAAGAAGCACATGCAAAGGGACAGCCGGTACTTGTTGGTACCATTACTATTGAGACTTCTGAAGAACTGAGTGGAATGCTCAGAAGAGAAGGAATTCCTCACAAGGTATTAAATGCGAAATTCCACGAAATGGAAGCTGAAATCGTAGCAGATGCAGGTTTGGAAGGATCTGTAACTATCGCTACTAACATGGCTGGTCGTGGTACAGATATTAAACTGGATGATGTATCAAAGGCTGCCGGTGGTCTCAAGATTATCGGTACAGAGCGTCATGAATCAAGACGTATTGATAATCAGCTTCGCGGACGTTCAGGTCGTCAGGGAGATCCGGGTGAATCTCAGTTCTATATTGCACTTGAAGATGATTTGATGCGTTTATTTGGATCAGACCGTATGCTGGATATGTTCAATGCTTTAGGTATTGAAGACGGACAGCAGATTGAGCACAAGATGTTAACAAAAGCAATCGAAACTGCTCAGAAGAAGATTGAAAGCAATAACTATGGTATTCGTAAAAACCTGTTAGAGTACGATCAGGTTATGAATGAACAAAGAGAAATTATTTATGCAGAAAGACTTCGTGTACTGAACGGAGAAAGTATGGGAGATGTAATCTACAAGATGATTACAGATATTGTAGAAGCCTCTGTTGATACCTGCATTTCTGAAGACAGAAAGAGTGATGAATGGGATATTCAGGAATTAAACCAGCTGTTACTTCCGATTATTCCGCTTGATCCGATTGAAAAAGAAGATGTAAAGGGAATGAAGAAAAACGAGCTGAAGCATTCCTTAAAGGAACAGGCTGTTAAGCTTTATGAAAGTAAAGAAATGGAATTCCCGAATCCGGAAGCAATTCGTGAAGTAGAACGAGTTGTACTTCTCAAGATTATTGACCGTAAGTGGATGGATCATATCGATGATATGATGATCTTAAGACAGGGTGTAGGCCTTCAGTCTTATGGTCAGAGAGATCCGCTCGTAGAATATAAGATGGCCGGTTTCGATATGTTCGATGAGATGACGGATGCCATCGCCGAAGAGACTGTGAAACGTGTATTCCATACGAGAATCACGGTGCAGGCTCCG
>JAZUED010000104.1:0-11117 GCA_045640005.1 Candidatus Fimousia sp. | reverse complement strand
AACTACAAGGTAATGGAATTCGCAGGCGATGGTGCTCATAACTTAAGCATCAATGACCGTATGGTACTTTGTAACCTTTGCGTAGAAGCAGGTGCAAAATCCGGTATCGTAGAACCAGATGAAAAAGTTGTAGAATATTGTGCAGAACATGGAAGAGAAGCAAAAGCAGATCAGATGTTTGTAAGCGACGACGACGCAACATTTGCTGCTGTATATGACTATGACTTAAGCAAAATCGAACCAGTGGTAGCTCGTCCAGACTTCGTTGACGACGTAATCCCACTTTCCGAATGTCCAAAAGTAAAAATTGACCAGGCATTCTTAGGATCCTGTAACAACGGCCGTATCGACGACCTCCGTGTTGCAGCTAATATCTTAAAAGGCAAGAAGGTTTCCGATGAAGTTCGTTTCATCGTAGCACCAGCTTCCAATGCCGTTTATTTAGAAGCTTTAGAAGAAGGAATCATGGATACATTAATGGAAGCAGGCGCTCAGATCATGAATGCCAACTGTTCCGTATGCTGGGGTTCCTGCCAGGGCGTAATCGGTGAAAATGAAGTACTCATTTCCACAGGTACACGTAACTTCAAAGGCCGTGCAGGTCATCCAAGCTCTAAAGTATACTTAGGTTCCGCAGAAACAGTAACAAAAGCAGCAATCACAGGCTATATCAACGGATAGGAAAGGAGAAGAAGATGGCAACATTTACTGGAAAAGTATGGGTACTTGGCGATGACATCGATACAGACATCATCATCCCAACAGAATATTTAGCATTACCAACGGTAGAAGACATGAAACCATACGGATTTTCTCCACTCCGTCCAGAACTTGCAGGACAGATTGAAGAAGGCGATATCATCGTAGCAGGCAAGAACTTCGGATGCGGTTCCTCCCGTGAACAGGCACCAGAAATCATCAAAGCCTTAAAAGTAAGCTGCGTAATCGCAAAATCCTACGCAAGAATCTTCTTTAGAAACTCCATCAACAATGGTCTTTTATTAATCGAAAACGACCAGATTCAGGATGCAGTAAAAGAAGGCGATACATTAACCGTAACATTAGGCGAAACCATCGAACATGATGGCACAACCTACCCAATCCACTCCTTACCAGACAATTTAATGGATATCATTAATGCAGGTGGATTAGTAAAAGCTATGCAGAAACGCAACGGCATTATCAAATAGGAGGACCGGATCATGGGAAATACATTAATTGAAAAAATTATTATGAAGAATACTGGAGCTGCCAATGTAACTCCAGGTGAAATCGTAACCGTTAACGTTGACCGCGTTATGATTCATGACATTTTCATCCCATTTGTGGCAGATAAATTCAAAGAAATGGGATTTACTAAGATCTGGGATCCTGAAAAGGTTGTTTTAATCTATGATCACTTAGTTCCAACAAGTGCAGTAGAAGACATCCGCCATTTCAAGATTGGTGATCAGTTCGTAAAAGACTATGGCTTAACTAACGTTCACAGAAGTGACGGGGTTTGCCATCAGTTAATGCCTGAACAGGGCTACGCAAAACCAGGCAACATCGTATTTGGTACAGACTCCCACACAACTACTTACGGTGGTGTAAGCTGTTTCTCCTCTGGTGTAGGTTACACAGAAATGGCTTCCATCTTAGGTACAGGCGAAATGTGGATTCGAGTTCCGGAAACCATCAAAGTCATTGTGAACGGTGACCTTCCGGCAAATGTTACCTCTAAGGACGTTATTTTACGTTTAATCGGGGATTTACGTGCAGACGGTGCAACTTATAAGTGCATCGAATTCCACGGCGATACATTTGATAAAATGAGCATCTCCTCCCGTCTTACAATGTCTAACATGTCCATCGAAGCAGGCGCTAAAGCAGCAATCTTTGCAGCAGATGCAAAAACTGCAGAGTACTCTAAAGTGGCATTAGAAGACATCGACTGGATCTATGGCGACGATGATGCATCTTACTGTCAGGTGCTTGAATACAATGCAGCAGACCTCGTTCCAGTAACTGCTTGCCCATCTCAGGTTGATAAAATCAAAGATGTAGCAGAAGTAGCTGGCACAAAGGTTGACCAGGTATTCATCGGTTCCTGTACAAATGGCCGTCTCGAAGATTTAGCAGTTGCAGCTAAGATCTTAGAAGGCAAGAAAGTAGCTCCATTTGTAAAATTAATCGTAACTCCAGCATCCCGTGAAGTATATCTTGCAGCAAGCAAGGCAGGTTACTTAAGCACACTTATCAAAGCAGGCGCAATCCTTACACAGCCTGGATGTGGTTTATGCTGTGGCCGTGCATGCGGTATCCTTTCCGATAACGAAGTAGTTATGGCAACAAACAACCGTAACTTCTTAGGCCGTATGGGTACAAGCAAGGTTCAGATCTATCTTGGATCCCCAGCAACCGCAGCTGCAACAGCAGTAGCAGGCGTGATCACAGTGCCGGAAATGTAATTCATAATTAGATAAAAAAGACCCCGCGAAAAATTCGCGGGGTTTTCTTAATATTAGAACATTATATTCTATAATTTATTCATATCCTTTGCACTCATCGCTGCTTCATAGCATGCGTCAAGATCTGCGCCGCCAACAGCTGCAATTGTTGCTGCAATTGCGCCTTCTGCGATTGGGCAGTCTACCATCTTAACATCATCGTAGCAGAGCATCTCAAGAACCATCTCAGTCGTCATAACGGCACTTCCCATATCCATAAGGATCAAAGTACCATCTTCTCCGTGAACGGATTCTACGGCTTCCATAATCTTTTCAAAGCTTGTGCCGTATACGCCAGGTTCTAAGCCGCCGGCTGCTGCAATTGGGCATCCGTCAGCCATGATTTTTGTTACATCAACAACGCCTTCCGCAAGTTTTTCACTGTGGGAGACGATTACTATACCTACCATAGAAATTAGCCTCCTAAACAGAAGCTGCGATTACTTCTAACATGTTTGTGAAAGAAGTAGCGCCAGGGTCCTGGTGACCAATGCTTCGTTCGCCAACGTAGCTTGCACGGCCCTTTGTAGCAATAATCGTTTTTGTATATTCTACACCTTCTAAAGCAGCGCCAACGCCGATATCAAGTGTTGTTTTCGCATCCATACCAGATTCTACAGCTGCTTTCATAGCATCGTAAGCAGGAATCATAGCATCTAACATAGTTTTTTCGCCTTTTGTTGCTTTTCCACGCATCTTAACGCCTTCGATTGCAACGCCTAAAGTTTCAACAAAGCCAGCTAAATCGATTTCTTCTTTACCAGCATTTGCCATACCAGCCTTCATAAAAGCGGTTCCGTATAAAGGACCAGCAGATCCACCTACGGTAGAAACGAGAGTCATACCAACTGTCTTTAAAATAGTTCCGATATCCTTGCCTTCTACAGCTGGAACCTTTGTTTCAAAAGCTTTAAATCCACGAGCCATGTTGATACCGTGGTCGCCATCACCGATGACATTATCAAGTTGAGTTAAAAATTGTTTTTCTTCGTCGATTTTAGCACTGATTGCTAAAATTACTTCAAGTACTTTGCTGCTGTTCATAAGACAAGCCTCCATTGTGTTCGTATTTTATTAAGGGGACATTTGGTAAATGTCCCCCTCATATTATAGTTTATTCTCGAGTAAGAATCTACTCTTTGTGATTATTCTTTGAATGCTGGAGTATCAGCTTCTGCATCGAGACATTCTTTTAACTGATCATCTAATTTTAATAAGGAGATAGAGAAACCTTCCTGTTCAAGAGATGTCATGTAGTTGCCTACATATGTCTTGTAAACTTTGATGCCTTTTTCTGCTAATACGTCTGCAACACGGTTGTTAACGATGAAGAGTTCCATAAGAGGAGTTCCACCGGAACCGTTGATCATAACTGCTACTTCGCTGTCTGCGTAGTCAATGTCAGCTAAGATCTTGTCAAGTAACTGGTCAACGATTGCGTCAGCTTCTGTAAGTTTTGCTGTTGCAACACCAGGTTCACCATGGATACCGATACCAACTTCCATTTCATCTTCTGCAAGAACGAAACCAGGTTCGCCAGCTGCAGGAACAGTACTTGGGTTGATTGCAACGCCCATTGTACGAACGTTATCGATAACTTTTTCAGCTACAGCTTTAACTTCTTCAAGTTCAGCACCTGTTTCAGCCATAGCACCAGCACACTTGTGAACGAAGATAGTACCAGCAACACCACGACGACCAACTGTATATAAAGATCCGTCTACAGCTACGTCATCATTCGTTACAACCTGAGCTACCTTGATACCTTCCATTTCAGCCATTTCGCCAGCCATTTCGAAGTTCATTACGTCGCCAGTGTAGTTTTTCACGATCATTAATACACCTTTGTCAGTAGCAATTTCTTTGATTGCTTCGTAGATTGGTTCTGGAGTAGGAGATGTGTAAACAGCACCTGCAACAGCTGCGTCTAACATACCTTTTCCAACATATCCGCCATGAGCTGGTTCATGTCCAGAACCACCACCGGAGATTAACGCTACTTTACCAACTTTCTTTTCTGTACGTACAACAACGTGATCCTGACATAAATCGTTGTCGATTGGTAACTCTGTAACGTACTGTGGATATGCTTTGCACATACCTTTGATCATATCACTTTCTACACGGTCAACTGCATTAATAATTTTCTTCATAAAAATACCTCCCAAAATTATGAATATTATATTGTTTATGCTTTAAAATTATTGTACTCCAATTAGTTATTTATGACAAGAAAATATATAATAATGACAAAAAATCGTGCAAATCTACCAAAAATATGTAGGGGATATTATATAATTAGGGGATGCGAAATAATCGTTTGAGTAAATATCGCAGCTTTTTTATAAAATTTTTATATAAAAAAACACTCGCATGAAATGCATTCACACGGGTGTTTTGTTTTTTATGATATCTAGTTTTAAAAATGATCAGATATAAATTATGCTAATGCAGCTGTAATGATAGCCATGGAGTAGATTTCGATCGCGTTACATCCACGGGATAAGTCATTGATTGGTGCATTAAGACCTAAAAGGATTGGGCCGTAAGCGCTGAACTGACCAAGACGCTGAGCGATTTTGTAACCGATGTTACCAGCGTTGATATCTGGGAAGATAAATACATTAGCATGACCTGCTACTGGATCATCTGGACATTTTGTTCTCGCTACTTTTGGAGATACAGCAGCGTCGAACTGTAATTCGCCGGAAATGTCGATGCCAGGTGCAGCAGCTTTTGCACGCATAGCTGCGTTACGCATTTTATCAACTGTTGGGCCTGCGCCAGATCCTAAAGAGGAGTAGCTAAGGTAAGCAACTTTAGGGTCGATACCGAAAAGTGTAGCACATTTAGCGGATTCGATACCGATTTCTACTAAATCGTCTTCAGATGGGTCAATGTTGATTGCACAGTCACCCATTGCTAATACTTCGTTTTCACCAGAAGCGGATGGACGAACTAAGATGAAGCAGGAAGATACGATCTTGTTCTGTGGTTTTGTTTTGATGATCTGAAGAGCTGGACGAACTGTGTCAGCTGTAGAGTATGTAGCACCACCAAGTAATGCATCAGCAACACCCATTTTTACTAACATTGTACCGAAGTAGTTAGCGCCTCTTAAGATTGGTGCAGCTTTTTCTGGTGTCATACCTTTAGATTTACGAATTTCGCAGAACAGTTCTACCATTTCGTCAAATCTGTCGTAGTTGTCTGGATCAATGATTTCAGCACCACGGATGTTGTAACCAGCCTGTTCAGCTGATTCAAAAATTTCTTCTGGTTTACCAATTAAGATTGGGTGTAAGAAGTAGGATGCTAATAAACGGGATGCTGCTTCTAAGATACGTGGGTCAGCACCTTCTGTGAATACGATCTTTTTAGGGCTTTTCTTTAAGATGTCGATCATATGTCCAAATCCGTAATCCATTATATAGTTACCTCCTGTTAAAAAAAATATGTTTTCATTTGTTTACATGTTTTGTTCTTAAGTTTCTTGCTAAATCTATTAAAACTCTAAACTTGATAAATAGCAATACCAGTAAATGTATTTATTTTTGTAATATTTGACAAGAATTTGACAACTTTACCTATAGGAAATAGGCAATTTATCGATGGTTTCTATATATTATAAACAAAATGAATTAACATTTCTTGTACATATTTTCAATAGCAGAGAATTAGAACAATTTTTCAGAGATTTAGAGAGGATAAAAAGATTAGAAAAATGAATCGTTTTTTGTGAAACTGTCAAAGACTTAACATGATTATTGAAATTGTACTAAAAAAAATACAATTTGAAAGTCTGCAATATGAAAATAATAGAAATCAATTGACGACAATTAGCACAATGAAGTAAAATTATATAGTTGTAATTAGTTGATTAGGAGAATGATATGGATCCATATAAAGTGCTTGGTGTTCCTCGTGGAGCAACCGATGAAGAGATAAAAAAAGCATATCGAAAGCTTTCTAGAATATATCACCCTGATGCCAATGTGAATAATCCCAATAAGGATAAGGCAGAAGAGAAGTTTAAGGAAATCCAGGCGGCTTACCAGATGCTCATGAATAAAGGAAGCTCAGGAAGTGCATATGGTGGTGCTTATGGAGCAGGTGGTCCAGGTGGATATCAGCGACAGAGTGCCGGTGGTTATGGTTCTGGGAATGCATCCGGGCAGTGGAATTATGGTCAGTCTGGTAATAATTCATATATGCAACAAGCAATTATGTATATTCGATTAGGACAGTATCATGTGGCACTTCAAGTTCTGAATGAAGTAGGCGATGCTTATCGCAATGCGCAGTGGTATTATCTGTCTGCGGTAGCCAATGCATATTCCGGAAATCAGGCAACAGCCATGAATCATATCAAGACAGCTATGGATAAAGAACCGAATAATCCAGCATATATCCAGTTTTATCAACAGCTTTCAAGTTCCTCTGGTTCTTATATGAATCGCGGAAGAATGTATGGAAGCCCACTTAACAATATGAATAGCTATTGCTGCACGATTTGTGCCATGAACCTGTGCTGCAATGCACTTTGTGGACCATGCGATGGAGTGTATTGTTGCTAAGAAATAGAGTGTTTTAAGAGTTTCGCTTAAGCGGAGCTCTTTTTTCATATACAGGAAATTGCTTTGCAATTTCCTGTATATGAAAACCAACCGGGGGATGTACGCCAAGGGCAGCTACCACACCTCGTGGAGGGGTAGTTAATGCTTTGCATTCTGCTCGGGCGCGAAGTGTGCGAAGCACACTTTTTAGATATATTGCTACGTGGGGATTTGCGAATCGGTCTTTTGCCATGTTGCGACTGAGAAAGCTACGTGGGAAGCAAGTCGGAGTTGGCCGTTACGCGTAGTGGCCTCGTGGAACTACGTGGCTAATGATAAAAGTGTTTAGGATTCGCGCAGAGAAAATTACGTGGAAGAAATAATGAATGATTATATTCGCGTAAAAGTTAAGAGAAATGGGGGAAATTGACAGAAAATTCTTGGCGATTACGTGGATAGACTTTTTTTAGTAAGTGTTCGTGTAGAATTGTGTACGCGAGTACTAATAGAAATTTCTTGAAGCCACGTAGAAAAATTTTGGACTACCTGTCGCGGAAGACTTTTTGCAAGAATCCACGTAGTTCCAGCAAGGCCGCTCGCGAGAAAACAAGAAAGCATCAATATCCACGTAGCACCGCACGCCAACAAAAAAACCGCCGGCAAATGCCGGCGGGCCATAATTTTTTTCTAATACGCTTTTACCTTTGTCCAAAGCTTACTATACACTTTTCTTGTTTTATTCGTCTGATATCTGAATACTTCATCCTTATCAAAGTGAATACGTGGGATGAAAGCATTGATTCCTTTGTAATCGTCATCACGAACCATCTCAAATGCTGGCTTAACAGCACTGCTGTAGCCGATGTACTGAGTATTCAGATAAGCATTGTCAGGATCACACATAAAATTCATAAATTCCATTGCAAGTTCAGGATTTTTGCAATCCTTTGTCATAACCATGCAGTCTGTCCAAAGGTTTGTGCCCTGTTCAGGTTCAAAGAAAGCCATATCTTCATTCTCACTCATAATAAGAGCACCATCACCAGAATAAACAACAGCCATAGACTTGTTGCCGGAAATCATGTTATCGATTACATCGTCCGTAACATAAACAGGATCCATGGTGTCACGCTGTTTTACAAGCCACTTATAAGCCTTCTTGATTTCCTTTAGCTTAGTTGTATTCATGGAATAGCCAAGCGCCTTACAAGCAATCATGAAAGAATCACGTTCAGAATCATACATGTAGATGTCTCCGGCATACTTAGTATTGCGAAGAAGCTCCCAACCATCAGCTAAATCTTCTTTATCAATTACTTTCTTATTATAAAGAATACCAACACTTCCATAGTAGTAAGGGACACAGTACTTATCTTCCGGATCATAGTCCTGTCCGAGCAAATGTTCCTGCAGGTATTTTTTGTTTGGAATCTGATCCCAGTCAACTTCAGCAAGATAATCTTCTTTGATCAATCGTTCAATCATGTAATCAGAAGGAACGAGGATATCATAAGTTTCACCACTTCGAATCTTTGTATACATAGATTCATTCGAGTCAAATGTTTCGTAGATGATCTCACATCCGTAGGCTTTTTCAAATTCTGTGATCAGAGACTTATCAATATATTCTCCGGCATTAAAAATGCGGAGTTTTTTCTTTTCGTCTTCCTTTTTTGTACATCCGGTTAAGACAAGGGAAAATGCCATTGTCAGAATCAGGACAACACTAATTATTTTCTTCATATGCCAATTGTTCCTTTCTTCGTTTCCCGATCAAGTAAGGAATTACTTTAACTATAAACATTGTAACAAAAATAACCAAAATTACAATGGTAGACAGTGCATTAATTGTAGGATTTGTACGTTTTGTCATATTATATACGATGATCGAAATATTAGATACACCATTTCCCGTTACGAAATAGGAGATGACGAAATCATCAAAGGACATAGTAAACGCAAGCAGTGCACCGGCAAAAATCCCTTCACGAAGCATAGGAAGGATTACTTTATAAAGCGCCATAAATGGTGAAGCACCTAAATCCATTGCTGCATCTGCTAAGTTTGGATCTAATGTTTTTACCTTTGGATACACACTCGTAATGACATATGGAATACAGAAGGTAATGTGTGCCATCAGCATTGTGTAATATCCCTTAGGAATACGAAGGGATGAGAATAAAATCAAAAAACCAATGGCAGTTACAATATCCGGATTCATCATCGGAATATTATTTACATTAAGGAGCATCTCACGAACAAGTTTGCGGCATTTTGAAAGACCAATCGCAGTCAGTGTTCCAATAATCGTAGAGATGATGGTCGCTAAAATCGCAATCGAAATTGATACATAAACGGCCTGCATAATCTCTGTATCTTTGATCAGATTTCCGTACCAGCGAAGGGAAAATCCGGAAAAATGAGTCAGTGATTTGGAACTGTTAAATGAGAAAAACATCGTTACTACAATTGGCAGATAGAAAAATGTGAAAATCACGCCAATATATAAACTGTAAAAAATCTTAGATTTCTGTAATTTCTTCATGGCAGCCTCCTTAAACAGTTCCATCCGGATCGATTCTCTTTAAGAAAGAAATCGCAGCCAGAATAACGATTGCAAGGATTAAGGAAACAGCAGCACCAAAGTTCCAGTTACCAACAGAGATAAACTGATTTTCGATTAAGTTTCCAAGTAAAGTAAACTGTCCGCCACCGAGCATCTTCGGAATAACAAAGGCAGAGATGGCCATTAAGAAGGTGATGATCACACCATTTAACACGCCAGGAATGCTGTATTTGAAGATGACTCTTGTAAAAGCCTGTACTTTATTCGCACCTAAGTCATAGGCAGCTTCGAGTAAGGAAGGATCCATCTTACTAAGAGAAGTATGAATCGGAAGGATCATAAACGGCAGGAAGTTACATACCAGACCGATATTAACCGCAATACCTGTATACATGATGGATACCGGTCCAATTCCGAACACCTTTAAGAAAGCATTAAGAAGCCCCTTGTCAGATAAAATCCCAATCCACGCATAAGTACGAAGAAGCAGATTGATCCACATCGGAATGGTTGTAATTAAAATCAAGGTACCCTGAATTCGTTCGTCAAATTTTGTGATGAAGAACGCCATTGGATATCCAATGAAGAAGCAGAGCAGCGTGGTCAGAATACCTGTGGAGAAGGAACGGGTAAATACAGTAAAATACAGAGAATCTGTCATCTCAGAAAAACTGTCGAGAGAAAATCCTGCATCTGTAAGGGAAAGACCGCCATCAGTAAAGGCATAGACCATAATCATAATAAATGGAATAATGATAAATCCAAATGCCCAGAGAACATAAGGAGAAATCATGGAACGATAATGTTTCACGGATTATACCTCCTTCATCTTGTGCATAACATGGATATTACTTGGAATCACAGAGATACCAAGTTCTGTGCCGATTTCATGGTATTCAGTTGTCTGTGCTTTATAATCACGATGTTCACCCTTTAAGATGATTTCGTAGTGAACACCCTTAAATGTGATATCAGTAACCGTTGCAGTGATTTTTCCAAATTGAGGTGGCGTAAGGACTAAATCTTCCGGACGAAGAACTACTTCAACCTCTTCATTCGGTGCAAATCCACTGTCCACGCATTCAAAGTCTACCCCGTCAAATGCTACTAACAAGTCTTTTTTCATGATCGCAGGGATGATATTGGATTCGCCGATAAATTCTGCAACAAAACGGTTTTTCGGTTCGTTATAAATATCGATTGGAGTACCAATCTGCTGAATATTTCCATGATTCATAACAACAACGGTATCAGACATGGAAAGCGCTTCTTCCTGGTCGTGTGTTACGAAGATGAATGTGATGCCGACTTTTTTCTGGATTTTCTTAAGTTCCATCTGCATTTCCTTACGAAGTTTCGCATCAAGAGCAGAAAGTGGTTCATCTAATAATAAGACTTTTGGTTCATTTACCAAAGCACGGGCAATGGCTACACGTTGCTGCTGGCCTCCGGAGAGTTGCTGAGGATAGTGGGTGGCACGCTGCGAGAGGTTGACCTTGCGCAGAA
>JAZUED010000103.1:0-1933 GCA_045640005.1 Candidatus Fimousia sp. | reverse complement strand
CTACCATCCGACTTCTTCCATGGTATCGATTGCGATTACTACTGCTTTACCAAAACCTACGATTCCAGGAACATTCTCTGTACCGGCTCTCTTGCTTCTTTCCTGTCCGCCACCGTGAACTAAGTTGCTAAGTTTTACTGTTTTTCTTACATATAACATACCCACACCCTTAGGTCCATTTAACTTATGGGAGCTTGCAGAAAGTAAGTCAATATGTAGTTCATCTACATTGATTGGCACCTGGCCAAATGCCTGAACAGCGTCTGTATGGAAGATAACATTATGTTTTTTAGCAATTTCTCCAATTTCCTTGATTGGTTCGATTGTACCGATTTCATTATTGGCAAACATGATACTGATTAAGATTGTATCTTCTTTGATTGCTGCTTCTAATTCTTCAAGACTGATCAGTCCGTCTTCATCTACATCTAAATATGTCACTTCAAATCCCTGTTTTTCTAAGAATTCACAAGTATGAAGCACTGCGTGATGTTCGATTTTGGATGTAATGATGTGTTTTCCTTTACTTTTGTATGCATCAGCAACACCTTTGATTGCCCAGTTGTCACTTTCGGAACCGCCAGCTGTGAAATAAATCTCCTTAGCCGTTGCTCCAAGTGCATTTGCAGCAATATTTCTTGCTTTGTCTACACCATTTTTAGCGGAAAAAGCATGTCCGTATGCTGCGGAAGGATTGCCGAATTTTTCTGTAAAAAATGGAAGCATCGCATCTACTACTTCTGGTCTGACTGGGGTTGTTGCCGCGTGATCTAAATATATAAATTTATCCATGATATGGTCTCCTTATTCCTACTAAATTAATATGTTTTCTTTCCGTAATCATACTAACACAGTAGGTTATAAGTGTCAATATATGTTTCCTAGTTTTTTGGTAGGTTTTATTCGGCAAAAAATTTAACGTAAAAAGGCCGCCGCACTTACGTGCAGCGACCAAAATATTCATCATTATAAATAATCACCTTGTTGGTTAAACTCTCTATTACGAATGTTATTTAAAAAACTCAATCATCTTCTGGATTGCAAAATCCATATAATCTGGGTTTGAGAATGGATGATCTGCCTTTTCAACCACATAGAGTTCTATGACATTGTTATCCGAGAATTCCTGAACAATCTCAATTGGAATGGCATCGTCTTTTGTACCATGAAGCATAATAATCTCATCGGCAAACTCCATAAAGTCATATTCACGCACATCATGCTCTTTCAGATTATCAAGAAACTCTTTTGAAACCTTGATTTTGCGTTCATGTCCTCTAAGAATATCCTTGCCCTTATTTAACTTGCCCCACTCTGCATCTGTGATGTGATCAGCAAGTGCATCATAAATTGTAATCGCTGGACAACGAAAAGCAATCTTGTCAAATGGATTGCTGCCAAGTTCATTCAAATAGCGAAGAGTGATATATGCACCATAGCTAGAAGAATAATTATAAATACGTTCAGCTTTTAACTCATTCTTCACATAACCAATTACAAGTTCCATATATTTCATACACTCTTCCGGAATGAGCTTATTTCTTGCATCTGCCCCATGGCATGGCCAGTCAAAACAGACAACCACATATCCTTTATATTTCGTTGTGATACGATCTGCAAATTTTTCAATCGCCTTATTGTCTTTGTTTCCGCCAAATCCATAAGTCGCAATTACCACATCTGTGTGATTATGAAGATCTTTATTATAGTAGATTTTGCAACGAATGCTAAATCCTTCTTCGTTGATATCAAAGTATTTGTTCATATTATATTCCTCATCGTATGCCATCTCACCTAATAGTTCGATGTCCCACATTCACCAAATACAGATTCGAACTTTTACAAGAATCTGTGCTCATCTCTTTGAAAATACAAAAAGCAGGTGATTCCTCACCTGCCTAGTCTTAAGCTGCTAACGGGACTCGAACCCGTG
>JAZUED010000102.1:0-7693 GCA_045640005.1 Candidatus Fimousia sp. | reverse complement strand
CATAGCGGAAGTTATGTCTTTTTCTCGTGCCCATCTTTAGTTATTTCTGGATAGTATTCAGTTTTCAATGTTCTGCTACAAATCTCTGGTATTTCTTAGTGAAGATTCCGAGAGATTATAGTTTCATTATTTCTTCTTATGCACAAACTTTGCGACTTTCCATGTCGCTGCAACTAATCCAATGTCGCAGAGTGCATCGAGCATGCATACGATAATCCCTTTCGTTGTGATCTTATTATTCTGTACCAATACATGTTCTTTTGTTGTTCCGGATTTTAAAGAGATAATTACTTTTAACATTGCTGTCCCTCCAATCTGTCATTATTCTTTTCTCGTGTTCATATACTTATTATACCACATATTTCGTTCTTCACGGACAATTTCCTGCATAGAACAAGGAATCACTTCATGACTCTTTGCGCGCCCATACATGCTCGCAAGTACTTCTTCCGCACTGAGCGCGCTAAAAGCAGGCATTGTCTAGTATGACTTGCTAGTGTTACTTGCAATAATGACTTGTTAGTATGACTTGTTAGTATGACTTGCTACTCTTATAAGATTGTAAAAATTCAAAAGAGGTATTGTTTTAATCACTTATACCTCTTATATACCAAATATTATTGAAATGAGTATATATTCTTTTGTCCCATACCTCTTTAATGAAATAATTTTCGAGAATGAGGTACTAATTGGTCTCAAAACAGCCTGTATACAGGTAATCAAGGGCTAAAGCTCTGCATTTAAGCAAGTTTCCAGAGTTTTCATATACTCATTTCTTTATATAAAAATTCAAAAGAGGTAATCCATAAGAAAACACATACTCATTTTTTACATATAACTAAAATAAGAGGTAGTGCCGACTTTTTTATATACTCATTTCAATAAAACAAGCTTAAAAGAGGGTGTGAAAGGACGGCACTACTATAAATTCCCCCTAAAATGCATGTGAAAGGACGGCACTGCTATAAATCCCACAAAAAAACACAAAAAAAAGAAGAGCAGAACAAAGTCTACTCTTCTTTTAAGGATAAAGATAAAGATTAGTAATTTAACCTAACATCATACGGTCATTAGCGAATTCTGCGCCGCTGGCCTCTTCGAATTTCTTGAGAAGGTCGGAAACCTGAAGTTTCTTCTTTTCTTCTCCACATACGTCGTAGATAACTCTACCTTCCCACATCATGATAAGACGGTTACCATGAGCAATTGCATCTCTCATGTTATGTGTGATCATAAGTGTTGTAAGTTTATCTTTTGCAACGATTTTATCGGTTGTTTCTAATACTTTAGCAGCTGTTTTAGGGTCAAGAGCTGCTGTATGTTCGTCTAATAATAAAAGTTTTGGTTTCTGTAATGTAGCCATAAGAAGTGTTAAAGCCTGTCTCTGACCACCAGATAATAAACCTACTTTAGATGTAAGACGTTTTTCTAATCCTAAATCTAAGATTTTTAATAATTCTGTATATTCGTCTCTTTCAGCTTTTGTAAGACCTTTTTTAAGTCCACGTGATTTACCACGTCTTGCAGCAAGAGCTAAGTTTTCTTCGATTGTCATACCAGGTGCAGAACCTGTCATTGGATCCTGGAATACACGTCCTAAATATTTTGCACGTTTGAATTCAGGAAGGTTTGTGATATCAATACCATCAATGAAGATTTTACCTTCATCTAAAGGCCATAAACCTGCAACCGCATTTAATGTTGTAGATTTACCAGCACCGTTACCACCGATTACTGTACAGAAATCGCCATCGCGAAGGTGGAGGTTCACACCCTGTAATGCTTTCTTTTCATTAACTGTTCCAGCGTTAAATGTTTTGTAAATATTTTCAACTCGTAACATTATGCTTTACCTCCTTTTGCTTTTTTAGGCTTTGAGAAATGCTGCTGTTTTAAGTGTGGAACAGCTAAGAATGCTGCTACTACTAAAGCAGAAAGAAGTTTTAAGTCGTTGGAGTTTAATCCAAGCCATAATACTACCTGTAATACGATGTAGTAAATGATAGCACCTGCTGCTACTGTAGCTAAGCTGAATGCTAATTTTTCGCTGAACTTGCCAAATACTACCTGACCGATGATAACAGCTGCAAGACCGATTACGATCGCACCACGACCAGCGTTAACATCTGCGAATCCCTGATACTGAGCATATAATGCGGAAGCAAATGCTACAATACCATTGGAAACCATAAGGCCTAATACCTTATTCATATCTGTATTGATACCCTGTGCACGAGCCATCTTTTCGTTAGAACCTGTAGCTCTGATGGATGCACCAACTTCTGTTGCGAAGAACCAGTAAAGGATCGCAATTAAAACAGCTGTAAGGATGATTACCTTAAGGATTGTATTCTGAATAAATGGT
Source organism: Candidatus Fimousia sp. (assembly GCA_045640005.1). GTDB lineage: Bacteria > Bacillota > Clostridia > Lachnospirales > Lachnospiraceae > Fimousia. Next base: position 5,328 of record JAZUED010000102.1, on the reverse strand, counting down.
ACGTTTTTAACAAAACGTAAAGATACTAATAAGTCATATTTATCAACGGAGATAGCCATGTTCGCTTTACCGCCCATGATTCTTAAGTTGATAGAATATAAACCTAACTGAGTTAAGATACCAGCTAAGATTGCTGGAATACCAAGTTTTGTATGGAAGATACCAGTTACACCACCAGCGATTAAACCAGCGATTACTGCGATTAACATTGCAATCCATACGTTCATTCCACGAGTCATACAAACGATACAAACCGCACCACCTGTACACATTGTTCCGTCAACGGTTAAGTCCGCTAAATCGAGAATTCTAAATGTGATATACACACCGATTGCCATGATACCCCAGATAAGACCCTGAGCTACTGCACCTGGCAATGCATTGAATAATACTAAAATATCCATGCCTAATCCTTTCTTTTCAAAAATTACTAATCTCTTATACTATTATCTTTTTTCTTATCTTTCGAAAAATAAATAATATAATATTAAATTATTTATTTTTCATAAAATTGCCCTCGATCGCTCGAGGGCAATTACTAACTAAACCAAATCGATTTTACGATTCAAATATAATCTTGTGATTATTCAGCGATTTCTTCGTATCCTTCAGGAATTGTTACGCCAAATTTTTCACACATTTTTTTGTTGTATTTCTTTGTTACGTTTGGAGCGAATTCTACTGGCATCTGAGTGATGTCTTCGCCTTCAACTAATACTCTGTAAGCCATTTCGCCTGTAGCCTGACCTAATTCATAGTAGTCGATGGATAATGTGGCTACACCTCAACCAGCAGCGATACCTTCTTCACCACATACGATAGGAGCTGCATCGTTAGCACCTGCGATAGCTTCTGTACAAGATGCTGCTGTGTTATCTGTAGGGATGTAAAGTACGTCAGAGTTTGCGCCTGCAGATTTAACTACGGATGCTACGTCGTTAGAGTCTGCGAAAGCATATTCTTTGGATTCGATTCCAAGATCATTTAAGTAACCAGCGATTGTTTTAACCTGGTATGCAGAGTTTGGTTCTGCGGAACAGAATACTAAACCAACTGTTTTAGCTTCTGGGAATAATTCTTTAATCATGTTAGCCTGTTCATCAAGTGGAGCTAAGTCAGATGTACCGGAAATGTTATTTCCAACTGTACCTGTCCAGTCTTCGATTTCAAGAGCTGTTGCATAGTCTGTGATAGATGTTCCTAAGATAGGAATGTCAGCTGTAGCTGCTGCAGATGCCTGTAAGGAAGCTGTTGCGTTAGCTAAGATTAAGTCATCGCCATCAGATACAAATCCGTTAACGATTGTTGCACAAGTTGCGGATTCACCAGCTGCGTTCTGAAGATCAAATGTTACTTTGTCTTCGCCAAGTTTTTCAATTAATGTGTCCTGGAAGCCCTGGGAAGCTGCATCTAAAGCTGGATGCTGAACTAACTGGCAGATACCAATTTTGTAAGTTTTGGAATCTTTACTGCCACCACAAGCTACAAGTGATAATGCAAGTACGGCTGCTGTAATTACAGCAAGTAATTTCTTTTTCATTTTGTTTCCTCCTTTAAATTACCGTTCTTTATTTCCTTATGTTTAGCATTATAACTTCAACGCGTTGAAGTGTCAATACAATTGGTTAAATTTTTGACTTTTATTTTGACGCACTCTCTATTCATTCATATTACATATGTATGGGCCATCATTTATGCAAAATATTTTTTAAAATACCAACAAATCCCCTATACTTCAAAAGGCTGCCGGACATTCCGACAGCCTTCAAAATTCACAAAATATATAGTTTTATCTATCCATAACATCTTCCACAGAGATTTTCATAATCTGCTTCTACTTCACAAAATCCTTTGATGATTTCTTCCTGAACGATTTCTACAGTCTTCGAATCTTTTTTACCTGCATAATACTTATCTAAGACTTTCTGAAATACATCTTCATCACTGGCATAACTAAACAACGTCATACAGGATTTAAGTTTCAGATCATCCGGAAATCCCATCAGTCGATGCGGATCATCACCTGGAAGTTCCAGTATCACATTGCTAATTTCCAACAACCTCTCCTTTAACAATGGATGCTTCATATATTCCATCGCTTCTTTAAGGCCGCTGATTCCATAATGCTTTGCGGTACTGCTTCTGCCCAGTTGTTTTAGCTGCGGAAAGATATACCAGATCCAGTGGCTTACCTTCCTGCCATTTTTCATTTCTTTTAAAGCTGTTTCGTAGCCTGCATAGGGACTATTCTGCGCATCCACGAATCGCTGGATATAATAATGATTCATCCTAGTTAGATCCTGTTACGATATAAGGTGTCATCTGTGCTGCAAGTGCGTTCTTTGGCATTGTCTGAAGAGTGATTCTTCCAGGGCCAGTTACAACTGTGTTGAATAAGCCTTCGCCGCCAAGAAGCATGTTCTTAGCTCCGCCCTGAACCTTTTGGATATCCATCTTACATGTGCTGTCCATGAATGCAATGTGACCTGTATCGATAATCATCTGTTCGCCTCTTCCTAAAGTATATTCAATCGCTGTTCCGTCGATTTCAACAAATGCGATACCATTGCCTGTTAATTTCTGCATGATAAAGCCTTCACCACCAAAGAAGCCTGCACCGAGTTTTTTCTGGAATACAACTTCTAAATTAACACCTGTTGTGCTTCCTAAATACGCAGATTTCTGACAGATGAGTTCTCTGCCTGGTCCGATTTCAACTGCAACGATACTGCCAGGGAAACAGCTTCCAAGAGTAATCATTCCAGGACCTTTCTTTGCTGTATAGATGTTCTGGAACATAGATTCACCGGAAAATGCTCTGCCGAACATCTTGCCAAGTCCACCGCCCTGTGTCTTCATTTCCATGTTGCTGCTCATCCAAACCATTCCGCCGCCTTCACAACGGATTGCTTCTCCTGCTTCAAGATGAATTTCTACTACTGGCATTGCGCCGCCTTTAATTTCATATTTCATACACTGTACCTCCTTTATGCATTACATTTCTTCTGGGTATTTCATACCCCATTCATTTCGACAATAAGTCATAATATCCATTACGTCTTTAGAGTATTCTAACTGAAGTGGTCCTACATCGCCGCTTAAAACTGCTGCTTCCATGTCAAGCATTTCATAATAAAGAGCATCTTCTGTATCGCCTGCTGTGATTTCTCTTGTTGCGCCTGTTTCTGCGTCTACAATGATTGCTTTGTCAGCTCTAGGATATTCCATGATTTCGATATAACCCTTTTCGCAGCTGATCATCGCTCGTTTTGGCTGTTTGGAATGCATGGAAAGAGCCACTGTTGCAAGCTGATTATCTTCATTCTTTAATAAGATTGTAGCGATTTCGTCAGATCCTGTTGGGGATGGTTTCCACTGTGTCAGCACCTCGTCTGGTTTTTTACTCATAAAGCTTCTTACGATAGAAAGTGCATAAACACCGATATCAAGCATGGCACCACCTGCAAGATTCATATTGAAGAAACGGTTGCTCATATCGTATTCCTTAAAACTACCGAAATTCATAACAATCACCTGAACTTTACCAAGCTCACCACTTTCCACGATACGCCATAATTCTTTATAAAGTGGCATATGCCAGATGGTCATTGCTTCCCCAATAATCAGATTGTTCTGATCTGCAAGGGCAATCATCTCATCTAGTTCTTCACTATTTAACGTGATGGATTTTTCAACAAAAAGATGTTTTCCATGTTCTAATGCTTTCTTCATGAACTGATAGTGAGTGTTGTGAGGGCTTGTAATGTAGATGATGTCAACATTCTCATCTTCAAACATGTCATCAATCTGATCGTATACCACATCTACCCCGTATTGCTTGGCAAATGCTACTGCTTTGGAGTGGGTTCTGTTGCCAACTGCGTAAAGTTTTTTGCCCATTTTTTCGAGTCCTTGTGCCATCTGATTGGCAATAACTCCTGTTCCAAGAACTGCCCAGTTTAATTCTTTTTTACTCATAATATTTTAATCCTTATTTTTATCTTTAATATAGAAAAACCACAGCAAGGAATTCCCTGCTGTGGTTTCATAAAATTCATTATCAATCGTTTTTGCTTTCAGCCGGATAATTCTGATTCAATCTTATGATTATTCTCTGATTAATAAGCTGATACCTGTCATTTCTTCAGGCTGTGGAATGCCCATCATGTCTAATAATGTTGGAGCGATGTCGCAAAGACGTCCATTCTCCTTAAGGTCTGTTACGCCTTCGCAGTTAACAGCGATAAATGGAACTGGATTTGTTGTATGAGCTGTGAATGGTGCGCCTGTTTCGTAGTTGATCATCTGATCAGCGTTACCGTGGTCAGCACAGATAAATACACAACCATCAACTTCTTTGATTGCATCGATAACATAACCAACAATCTGGTCAATTCTTTCAACAGCTTCGATTGCTGCAGGGATTACACCTGTATGACCTACCATATCAGGGTTAGCGAAGTTAACAACGATGTTGTCATATCCGCCATTCTTGATAGCATCCTGTAATTTTTCGCCAACTTCTGGAGCAGACATTTCAGGTTTTAAGTCATATGTAGCAACTGCTGGAGATTTAACTAAGATACGATCTTCGTCTTTGTTAGGTTCTTCGATACCACCGTTGAAGAAGAATGTTACGTGAGCGTATTTTTCTGTTTCAGCGATACGAGCCTGTTTTAAGCCAAGGTTAGCTAAGTATTCACCTAATGTGTTAGCTAATACTGGTTTTTCAAATGCGATGATCTTGTTAGCGATTGTTTCATCGTAGTCTTTGAAGCATACGAATGTTAATGGTAATTTACCACCTTTACGTTCGAATCCAGCAAATTCATCATCACAGAATGCTCTTGTGATTTCACGAGCACGGTCTGGACGGAAGTTGAAGAAGATTACGGAGTCGTTAGCTTTAACTGTTCCAACTGGAGCACCGTCTTCTTCGATTACTGTTGGGATTACGAATTCGTCTGTTACGCCTGCATCATAGGAAGCCTGCATAGCTTCTACTGCATCTGTAGCTTTAGCGCCTTCGCCGTAAACCATAGCAGCGTAAGCTTTTTCTACACGGTCGTAGTTGTTGTCACGGTCCATAGCATAGTAACGTCCGGATAAAGAAGCTACTTTACCAACGCCGATTTCTGCACATTTATCAACTAATTCCTGTACATATTCTTTTGCAGATGCTGGAGGTGTGTCACGACCATCTAAGAATGCATGTACATATACTTTTTCTAATCCGTTTCTCTTAGCTAATTCTAAGATACCATATAAGTGGGAATTGTGGCTGTGTACACCACCATCAGATAATAAGCCCCATGTATGAAGAGCAGA
>JAZUED010000101.1:0-2976 GCA_045640005.1 Candidatus Fimousia sp. | reverse complement strand
CATTTTTCACTTCCACCTGACCATCGCACACATAAAATCCTAAATTTCGATTTTTGTAATTATACATGCGCATACCAAAAGCTAAATCCTGATTTACATACAATACGCCGATGGAATCTTCAATATATAATTCCAATTTGTATTCCTGCCCCTCAGCAAGTGGAAGCGGACGCTCCATCTCGACGCCATACGGAAACATTTGCCCGCCGGCCTCATACATACGAAGCCCGGAACGGAACTGCATGCGGTAGTAGGATGGCTCAAACATCAGATAATAGCCAAAATCAAAGTCTTCATCCACCTGCAGCGCCACGCCAAAATCGGATGGGGTGCCATGATAGGCAAATGTCATCTTGATGCACCCCGTTGCTAGATGACTAGCAACGGGGTGTTTCTATGTTGAAGAGATGTAAATTGTATTGTTGGAATGTGATTTATTGACATCTGATTAGCGCGAATGTAAAATATTACCATCAACAAATATTAAAGGGAGACAATAGGGATGTTTGTTGAAATACTATATTTATGATAAACTTAAGGAGGAACATGGTTAATAAGGACAAAAAGAATGAATACATCTCTGAAGCATATGCAGCACTTGAACGTCTGAGCTTGGATGAACGAAAAAAACTAGAATATGATACCCGTCAGAAATCACTTAGAGACTTTAGAAGCCTTCAAAAGGATGGATATGAAGATGGAATGGCGGATGGCCAGTTGTTAAAAGAAATTATTTTAAGGATGCAATATTCCAAAATGTTGATGCAACATACATTTTTATCTTCCAAAATGTTGATATAGATACATTTTGGAAAAATAATACAAAGGAGAGAAAAGAACATGAAAAAAGTTTACACAATTGACGGTGCACAGGTTAACATGAATGACTATGAAAAAAGAAGTTTGAACAGTGGGAATGTAACCTGCGAATTCTATATGCACCATGATGAAGAGAATGGAATGATGGTTAAGAGAATCATCTTCCGTCCGGGCAATATTACACCATGGCACTATCATCACTGTGGACATGGAATGTATGTATTAAGAGGTACTCTTTATACCGATCAGGGTGCATTCGGCAAAGATAGTTTCGTATGGTGGGAAGAAGGAACCCGCGGATATCATGGGGCGAAAGATGAAGAGGTTGAAGCTGTATTCATTACGAACAAACCATTTGATATCGTATATTTAGAAGAACAGGAATTAACTCCTGATGAAGATGTAGAATATGTAATTCACAGACCAGAATAATGGAATAAAGTTATAACCAAAGAGGAGCCTGAGTAATCAAGCTCCTCTGATTCATTTCACAGAGATTTCATTACATTGTTGTACTTGCCCATCTTCCGTAGACTTTCTTTCCATCGATTGTTTTGTATGGACGAATCTTCATGTAGACTGGGTAGCCTTTCTTAGGAATCTTTTCGATTTTTGCATTATTAACAGATGCTTTGAAAGTTTTTGTAACTGTATATTTGGAAGGATAATCCTTCTTTGTGCTTACCTTTACCTGATAGCCATCAATGTCAGCTAGCTTTGTCCAGTTGGCTCCAACAGTAACATATTTGCTTGTATATTTTGCACTGTAAAGTTCAGGGTATGTGAAATAGTTTTTGTGGTCAGCAGCACTTGTTGGGAAGTGGATTACAAGGTCTTCATTACTATTTGCAAAAAGATCTGTTGGGCAGTCTTTAGGAAGCTTCTTCATCGTGATGGAGGTTGCTTCTGTGCTGTAGTCAAATGCTCTCTTACCGAAAGAAGTTACAGTTGCTGGAATGGTAAGTGTCTTAAATCCACAGTTGCTAAATGCACATTCCCCGATGGTAGTAACCTTGCCAAGATTGATGGAAGAAAGGAAGTAGCAGTCTGCAAATGCATTTCTTCCGATGGTTGTACATTTTGCAGGAATATCGATGCTCTTAAGATTTGCACAGCTTACGAAGCCGTAACGCATGATTTCAGTAAGCCCATCTGGAAGCTTCACAGTGTTCATATCGCTGTTGCAGGAAAATGCTTCCACACCGATCACTTTAATATCGTTAGGAACTGTAACGTCTGCTTTGCTGCCAGCGTAGGATACGAGCACTTTGCCATTTACTCCGTCATCTGCGATATAAAAATCACCAGATTTTTTAAGCTGTGTTGGCATCTTCGCTACATAATCATCTAAGGTGATATTGTAGAAAGTATTTGTTAATACGCTGATACTTTTACCAGTTAACTGTGTAGAATGAATGGTAATATCAGTAAGGATTGCTCTCTGTTCATAGCCTTGATAAGATCCAGGATTTTTTGTGCCATTGATACGAACAACAGATTTTGGAATCGTTAATTTCTTTACATGACAGTAATATAAGTCATCTTCGTTGAAGATGCAGTAGGTTAATCCCCAGAGATCCACGTCGGTACAGCCTTCTCGGATTGTAAGACTGGTTCTCTTATAAGGAACACGAACAAATTCGGTTCCGTCCTTTGTGTAAATGATTCCGTCAAAGCTTTTAAATTTTGTATCTTTGTCGGAAGTTACGAAGTTGTTTGTATTAAAGTATGTGCAGACTTTTACGTCTAATGCAGTGTTAAATGTAACTGTTTCAAGAACTTTACTGTTGCAGACGCAGTCTAATGCTTCATCACTAGATGCATCTTTTACTAATGTAAATTTACCAGGAAGTGTGATGGTTTTTACATTTGGTGTGCTAAATGCAAATTGTCCAATCTTTTTCACAGAAGGATTTACTGTGATGGAAGTTACATTAATGCAGCCAGTAAATGCTCGTTTCGGAATGCTTGTGATACCCTTTTTGATTACAATTTTTTTGATTTTTTTATTTGCATCGGTTGCTTTGTAGTATTTGGTAGATGATACTGCGCCAGATCCTGAGATGGTAAGTGTGCCAGCCTTATCGACAGAGTATTTTGCTTTGGCACTGACATTATGTGAACTACCAAGCATGAATGCGGCAACAAATGCAAGTG
>JAZUED010000100.1:0-15831 GCA_045640005.1 Candidatus Fimousia sp. | reverse complement strand
GCTCAAAAATAATTATATTAATCAGAAACTTCATCAACCTTTGTCTGGTCAATTGTAACCGTGTCTCGAACGCCACTTTCACGTTCATCAAGTGCTACATACTCAAGATGTGGAGCAACGTTTGCGTAAGCAGGACGGATAATCTTTCCACCGGAAACTAATTCTTCGATACGATGTGCACTCCAACCAGAGATACGCGCGATTGCGAAGATTGGTGTATATAATTCAACCGGAAGACCAAGCATAGCATATACGAAACCACTGTAGAAGTCGACATTGGCAGATACTTCTCTCTTGGAGTTTCTCTTAGCCTTGATTTCTTCAGGAGCAATTCTTTCTACTAAATGGTAAAGTGCATATTCTTCCACAAGACCTTTTTCAAAAGCAAGTTCCTTTACAAATCCTTCTAACGCTTTTGCTCTTGGGTCAGAGATAGAGTAAATTGCATGTCCCATACCATAGATAAGGCCTGCGCCGTCAAATACTTCTTTATTCAGGATCTTCTTTAAGTAAGCTCTTACTTCATCTTCATCTGTCCAGTCTTTTACATTCTTCTTAATGTCTTCAAACATCTGGATTACCTTGATGTTGGCACCACCATGTTTTGGACCTTTTAAAGAAGAAAGGGCAGCTGCGATTGTGGAGTAAGTATCTGTGCCAGAAGATGTAACAACGTGAGTTGTAAATGTGGAGTTGTTACCACCACCATGTTCTGCATGTAATACGAGACATAAGTCAAGTACACGCGCTTCTAATTCTGTATACTGATTATCTTTTCTTAAAAGATATAAGATATTTTCTGCGGTAGATAAATCTTCCTGTGGGGAATGGATAAATAAGCTCTGTCCTTCATAAAAATGTGCATAAGTCTGATATCCATAAACCGTAAGAATTGGGAACAACGCGATTAACTGTAAGCACTGACGAAGTACATTTGGCACAGAAATATCAAGTGCATTGTCATCATATGAGAATAAAGTCAGTACGCTTCGTGCTAATGTATTCATCATGTCTTTACTTGGAGCTTTCATGATGATATCACGAACGAAGTTTGTTGGTAACTGACGGTATTCGCCTAAAATACGGTTAAATGATTTTAACTCTTCTTTGGTTGGTAATTTACCAAAGAGTAAAAGATAGCTTGTTTCTTCAAAACCAAAACGTTTTTCCTTAATGAAGCCGCCAACTAAATCATTGATGTTGACGCCACGGAAGTAGAGACGTCCATCACATGGAACCATCGCTCTATCTTCTACAATATAGGAAACTACTTTGGAAATTTCAGTCAGACCGACTAATACACCTTCACCTGTATCTTCACGAAGACCTATTTTTACAGAGTAACGATCGTACACGTGAGGCGGAATCTTATGGGAACATTTTTCAGATAATTCGATAATCTCAGGTGTGGTTTCTGAGAACATCATTGGCATTTCCTGAAGCATTCGACATCTTCCTTTCTTTCTACAATTTTATTTCTACAATATATTTCTATTTTTGAAGGATTATCCTCATCTTCCTTCAAAATATATATTTTTCGTCACGATTTAACAATTATATCAGAGCGCAAATGCTTTGTCAATAAAACCAAATGAATAACTCATTATCTAAATATTCATTTTGACGCTTGTTCTGTTCATTTCCGCCCAATTCTGCTAAAATAAAGACAGAACTCTATTATTAATAGGTAGAAAATGCATATAGAATATAAAAACATCTACGAGGAGGCAGCCATTATGGATATGGACAAAATTGCAAAACTTCAGGAAATCATCGATGAAAGCAGTCGCATCGTCTTCTTTGGCGGGGCTGGTGTTTCTACAGAAAGTAACATTCCGGATTTCCGAAGCACCGACGGACTTTACAACTTAAAATACAAATATCGCCCGGAAACCATCGTAAGCGGTACATTTTTCTGGAACCGTACCGATGAATTTTATGAATTTTATAAAGACCGCATGCTTTATTTGGATGCAAAACCAAACAAAGCTCATTTAAAGCTTGCTGAACTTGAAAAGGCTGGCAAATTAACTGGCATCGTAACTCAGAATATCGACGGACTTCATCAGGCAGCAGGAAGCGAAAAGGTTTACGAGCTTCATGGAAGTGTTCTTCGCAATTACTGCACAAAATGCCGTAAATTCTATCCGGTTGAATATGTGAAGAACGCACCTGGAAATCCTTATTGTGAGTGTGGTGGCTTAATCAAACCTGACGTTGTTTTATATGAAGAAGGCCTTGATAATGATGTCATCTCCGGAGCCGTAAATGCGATTGCATCCGCGGATACTTTAATTATTGGTGGAACTTCTCTCGTTGTTTATCCTGCTGCAGGCTTTATCGACTACTTCAAAGGGAAACATCTTGTGATCATCAACCGTGATGCTACATCCCGCGATAAGCAGGCCGAACTTTGCATCTCCGATTCCATTGGAGAAGTGCTCGATATGATAGAGGTACGATAGTGAAACGACGTGATTTGATACTGATTGTTGTTGTGCTGGTGATTGCCCTTTTATCATTTGGCGGCATGAAGCTAATGCAGAAATCCGGTTCCACTGTGATCGTCACTGTAGACTCTGAAATCGTCTTTTCCGGCAACTTATCGGAGGATGCCACATTTGACGTTCCACTAGATGAAGGTGAGAATAAGGTAATCATTAAAAAAGGCAAGGCTTTTATGGATCATGCTGACTGTCCAGATCAGATTTGTGTGGATCACAAGCCGATCAGCAAAACCGGCGAAACCATTGTATGCCTGCCGCATAAGGTTGTTGTGTCCATTGAAGATGGGGAAGAATCAGATGTGGATATGATGACACAGTGATAAGATAACCGAGTATGCTATCACATACGAAAGCTGTTATGAATTTATGAGTAATTATATAGGAGATTATGATATGAAAGCAGATTTACATACCCATACCACAAAATCGGATGGTATGTACGGGGTGAAGGATCTGATCGACCATGCAAAGTGCATTGGACTTGATTATATTGCCATCACTGACCACGATACGGTAGCGGGTATCATCGAAGCCGTATCCTACGGCAAACAGATTGGGATGAAGGTCATCCCTGGAGTGGAGTTTTCCACAAAGGATTATGAATCCGGCCGTGCTGTCCACGTCCTTTGCTATTATCCAGGGGATTTGTGGGGATATCAGGAATTTTTAGATCAGACTTTATCTGTCCGCTATGATGCAAAATATCAGATGTGTGAGATGTTGGCTGAGGACTTTCCAGTAGATATTGACGACATTTTAGAAGCAGCTCGTGACAGTGGATCCATTTACAATCACCATATGATGATTCCATTCCAGAAGATGGGCTACACCGGAAGTTTAATCAGCGACTTCTTCCAGAAAGAAGCAGGTAGAAAGAGCAAACGTTACATCCGTATCCCATATCCAGATGTGTATGAAGCTCTTGATCTGATTGACCGATGCGGTGGAATTGCCGTCATCGCTCACCCAGGCGAATATGATTCTTTAGCCCTTTGCGAAAAACTTGCCAAAGAAGGCCGCATCAAAGGCTTAGAGTTTAATCATCCACGTAACACAGAAGCTGACCGCGAAGAAATCAAGCGTATCGCTACCGAATACGGACTTTTCTTAACCGGTGGCACCGACTTTCATGGACCAAGTACCAGCACTGTAAATCCATTAGGCACATACTTAAGTCCGGAAGAAGGCGTGAAAGCAATATTAGAATATGGGAAATAAATAAACAACGTGTGCCATAAGACGCACTGAAAAACGGGAAGACTGCCAAGTTGTCTTCCCGTTTTTATTTGAATCACGAATATTGAAGAAATTTCGTGTATGAATCGCAGATGGGGCTTCCCCCATCAAAATGAAAAACAATTATTGTAATAGGAGGCCTGCACTTCCGTACATTCCGGCGTCATTTCCCAATGATGCCAGTACAATTTTTGTTGTCTTGCAGGCATGAAATGCATGATTGATAAAACTACTTTCTACTCCGTTTCGTAGAATCTCTCCAGCTTTCGAAACACCGCCACCAATGACGATTGCTTCTGGATCACAGACACATGCAATATTTGCCAACGTCTTTCCAAGAATCTCGCTCACTTCATTCACGATATTTAAAGCGAGCTTGTCTCCATCCTTCGCAGCATCAAATACGTCTTTTGCGGTAATACTCTGCTTTTTCGCATCATTTGACATCAGAACACTTTCTCCACAAAAGCTTTTCATCTGCATCTTCGCCAGACGGACAATTCCTGTCGCAGATGCATACTGTTCCAGACATCCCTGTTTTCCACAGTTACAAGATGCAATTTCATCATCATTTACACAAATGTGGCCGATTTCGCCACCGGCGCCATGAACGCCTGCGATTATTTTTCCATCAATAATGATTCCACCGCCAACGCCGGTACCTAGTGTTACCATCAGACAGTTTTTTGTTCCTTCCGCAGCACCCTTCCATGCTTCTCCAAGAGCTGCCACATTCGCATCATTTCCAACGCGAACTTTTAATCCTAGTTTCGTTTCAAGAGAAGAAGTCACATTCACTTCACCCCAGCCAAGATTGACACACCCTTTGACAATCCCCTGATTGTCAACTGGTCCCGGAACACCAATTCCAATGCCTTCCACACTATTTTTGCTGATTCCACGCTCAGACATTTTCATAACGATGGCATCTGCCACATCATCTAAAATGTATTTTCCATTCATCTGTGTTCTGGTAGGAATTTCCCATTTATCAAGCAGTTCACCTTCTGTTGTAAAAAAACCTGCTTTGATGGTTGTTCCTCCGACATCAATTCCAAATACATAAGGTTTCATTACTTTTCTCCCTTCTTTTGATCAGCATCTGCTTTCTTTTCAACGGATTTTTTCTTAGAAACAGCTTTTTTCTTTGTTGCCGGCTTTGACACGGGTTTCTTCGTCTGTCCTACGGATTTGAAGGAGAATACTAGGGCACCATAAGCAGGAAGAGAAACCCCCACTGAATAGTCTCTGCCGTCTGCTGGAATTTCTTCCGATTTCAGAACCAGATTTTCTTCTAATTTACCACCGCCGTTATATTTTAAATCATCGCTGTTTAGGACAAGCTTATAGAGACGATTACGATAAGCACCAAAACGGTAATCCACACGGTCTACCGGATTAAAGTTACAAATAAAAAGAAGGTTGTCTTTCCCATCTTTTGAATGACGTTCAAAACTGAATATACTTCGATCGTTGTCGTCAGCATTTACCCAGGTAAATCCTTCTTCCTTTGTATCAAGTTCATACATACAAGGATGTTCACGGTAAAGATGGATTAAATCTTTCATGAATTCCTGCATGGAGGCATGACGAGGATCCGCGAGCAAATGCCAGTCGATTTCTCTTTCTTCACTCCACTCACGAAGCTGTGCAAAATCCTGCCCCATGAAGAGTAATTTTTTGCCTGGATGACCAGTCATGTAAGTATATGCACCTTTTAAGTTGGCAAACTTATCCCAGATTGGACCGGGCATCTTCTCAACCATAGAATGCTTGAGATGAACTACCTCATCGTGAGATAAAACCTGAATATAATTTTCTTTATAGGCATACATCATACTAAAATTCATCAAATTATGATGATACTGGCGATAAATAGGATCTAATTCCATATATTTTAAGAAATCATTCATCCAACCCATGTTCCACTTGAATGTAAATCCAAGGCCACCATCTTTAACATCACCTGTAATCATTGGCCATGCAGAAGATTCCTCTGCAATGATCATTGCTCCATCACCAGAATCTTTGATCACCTGATTCAGATGCTTTAAGAACGCAATCGCTTCTAAATTTCGATTATCACCCATTTCATTTGGCTGCCACTGTCCTGGTTCCCTGCAGAAATCCAGGTAAAGCATGGAAGCAACTGCATCCACACGAAGACCATCGATATGGTATTCCTTAATCCAATAGAGAGCGTTGGAAATCAGAAAGTTGGCTACCTCATTTTTCCCATAATCAAAAATCTTCGTGCCCCATTGTGGATGATTGCCTTTTTGATAATCAAAATATTCATACTGACAGGTACCATCAAAGGTTGCTAAGCCATGTTCATCCTTTGGAAAATGCGCTGGCACCCAGTCTAGAATCACACCAATGCCGTGAGCATGAAGATAATCCACCAGATACATAAAATCTTTTGGAGATCCATGACGGGAAGTTGGTGCATAGTAATTTGTTACCTGATACCCCCAGGAACCATCAAACGGATGCTCTGCAATTCCGATTAGTTCCACATGGGTATATCCCATTTTTACCACATAGTCAGTAAGAGAATGGGCAAACTCTCTGTAATTGTAATAGCCCTGCGGATTTTCATAGGAAAATGGATGTTTCATCCAGGAACCAGGATGTACTTCGTAAATATACATCGGTTCTTCGGTCATGTCCCATCCTTTTCGATCCTCTAACCAGGACGCATCGTTCCATTCAAATCCATCCAAAGATGCAACTTTTGTGGCATTGCTTGGACGAACTTCTGTACTCGTGCCAAATGGATCTGCCTTTAACACATCCACTCCATGCACGTTGTTGACACAGTATTTGTATACTGCTCCTTCGGCTACCCCAGCGATAAATCCTTCCCAGATTCCCATGCTGCCGATGCGTCTTAAAGGATTCGCACCTTTGTCCCAGCCATTAAAATCGCCTACTACACTTACATATCTGGCATTTGGTGCCCAGACTGCAAAATATACACCCTGCGTTCCATCCATTTCACATGGATGAGCACCCAGCTTTTTATATAGTTCATAGTGATTGCCACCGCCAAATAAATGCTGATCAAACTCAGTCACTTTCACCTGTTTCACATTTACCATAAGTCTCACCTATCTATCTTCCAAATCGTTTTGTCAGTCTATTCAATGTTTCAGTCTTTTCTTCAGAAAATTCTCCCGGAAGAAGTCTCCATTTCCAGTTTGCACCGGAGGTAGATGGTGCATTCATTCTCGCTTCATTTCCAAGGCCGAGAATATCCTGCATCGGAATAACACAAAGATCAGCTACACTTCGCATTGCGCCACAAATCATAGGCATATGCATCTGGTCATCTGGTGTGTGAAAATCATTGAAGTATTCCCTTACCATAATCTGTTCTTCTTTCTGAAGACCACTTGTAAACCATCCAATGACCGTTTCATTGTCATGTGTTCCTGTATATACCACACTGTTTTTATCATAATTAAAAGTCAGGTAATCGGAAGCACTTCCAGAATCACGGGAATCAAATGCAAATTCCAGTACTTTCATTCCTGGATATCCTGTATCTTTTACCAGCTGACGAACCGTATCTGTCACATAGCCAAGATCTTCTGCGATAATTTCTTTTCCAGGAAATGCTTCTTCTACTTTATTAAATAATTTAATTCCAGGTCCCTGCTCCCAGTGACCATTTCTTGCATGCTTATCACCGAATGGTACGCTGAAATATTCATCAAATCCACGGAAATGATCGATTCTTACGATATCATACATAGAAAAACAGAAACGAAGACGTTTGATCCACCATTCATATCCTGTTTTTTCGTGGTAATCCCAATCATACAGTGGGTTGCCCCAAACCTGACCATCTGCGGAAAATCCATCTGCAGGAACGCCAGCAACTGCTTTCGGCTTTCCTTCTTCATCAAACTGGAATAACTCTTTATTTGCCCATGCATCTGCGCTGTCGAAAGATACATAAATTGGAATATCTCCAATAATCTGAATTCCCTGCGCATTAGCATATGCATGAAGATCCTTCCACTGCTTTCTAAATTCATACTGCATAAATTTGTAAAATTCAATTTCAGAAGAAAGTGCAGCACGCTTCTGATTCAATGTTTCCGGATCACGGTAACGAATCTTTTCATCCCAACAATCCCATGCTGACTGCCCATTTTCAGCCTTTAATGCCATATATAATGCATAGTCACAAAGCCATTCCTTTTCTTCCTGACAAAATCGGATGAAATCTGAATTCATTCCAATCTTACTAGCGTCATATGCCTTTCTTAATAATACATATCTTGTATTGTAAAGCTTTCCATAATCTACATTTCTCTCATCTTCCACCTCTGCAATTGCTAAATCTTCTTTCGTAAGCCATCCATAGCTGACTAACTGTTCCAAATTGATAAAATATGGATTTCCAGCAAAAGTAGAGAAGGACTGATAAGGAGAATCTCCATATCCAGTAGGTCCCAGCGGCAGAATCTGCCAGCATTTCTGTCCTGCTGCCTTTAATTGGTCGATAAATTTATATGCTTCTAAGGAGAAACAGCCAATGCCATATTTCCCTGGCAAAGAGCTCACTCCAAGCAAAACTCCATTTGCTCTCATAATATTTCCCTTCTATATTATAATGTTACCAGCACACCAAAATGATCAGAGATGACAGGTTCATTCTTTCCATTGAAAATCACTTCGGATTTTTTTACATCTACCGGATTTTTACTGAAAATATAGTCGATACGCATTCCTTGCGATACATCCGTCCAACCATCAATGGTTCCGGGAACGGTAATGCCGGCATCTTTTTTACCAGCTCGTTCGTAAGTATCATGCCATCCGAGAGATTTCACATAATCATAACCTTCGCCACGTAAATCTGACTGACTATTAAAATCACCCATGAGAAAAACATTTGCTTCCTTATTAGAAATTAAATCCTGAAGTTTATTCATCTGATCGACAAATCTTTCTTCCTCATCTTTCCACCAGCCCATATGGGTTGAATAAAACCAGTTCTTTTCGCCATCTATTTCGATACAGATTCCTACAACTTTTCTCACTTTCCAGTTTGAATAATCCGTACTTTTCGAAATATAAGCGGTTTCCTGATTGAGGATTTCATGTCTTGTAAGAATAGCAAGTCCCTCATCGAAACAATCGTATCCGATTTTAGCTCCTGTCCACGTCCAGTTATAGTTCTGACCCAGATCACTTAATGCCTGAACAATCAAATATGCATAATTATCTGCTTTGATGGTAACACCATCTTCATATGAAACGAAGGAACCTAAAGAGGTCCCTTCTATTTCTTTTTCGTCAAGAGTCTGACTACATTCCTGAATAGCAATAACATCTAAGGGGTGATGAGTGATGTACTCTGCGATCGTGTTTATATTTTGTTCGAAGGAAATTCGGTCCATTTTATCAAAATGGCTGTGTATATTGATTGTTAATGCTTTCATGTAAAACTCCTGATGATTTTTATAAAATATCGTTGATATCAGATTTTAATACGTCTGCTTTTGGTCCGTATACTGCCTGAATACCCTGGTCTTTCTTAACAAGACCCATAGCGCCCTGTTTCTTCCATTCTGCAAGTTCTGCGACTTTGCTTACATCTTTTACCGTAACACGAAGTCTTGTCATACATGCATCGACTAATTCGATATTTTCACGTCCACCTAATAAAGCAATAATCGCTTCTGCCTGTGCACTGCCTGTTGCAGCACTTGCATTTCCACCTTCTGCTCCGTCATCATCAGCATCTGTGTAGTTACCAAGACGTCCTGGTGTAGCAAGTTTTAATTTGCCGATCATGAAGAATGCCACAAAGTAACCAATTACAAAGAATACTGCAACGCAGATAAAGAAGTTAATGATATCACCGGAAAGTCCTGCTTTTAAGGACATTGGAATACGGCTTAATAACTCGATGTTACCAAAAGAATGAAGTCTTAAGTGAAGTACACCTGCCATAGCAAATGCACAACCCTGAATTAATGCGTAAACAATATATAATGGAAGTGCACAGAACATAAACATAAATTCGATTGGTTCTGTTACACCAGTTAAGAATGTAGCTGCTGCAACGGAAATAAACATAGATTTGTAATTTGCTCTTCTGTCTTCATCTACACGACGATACATTGCAAAGCAAATACCCATTAATAAACCGGTTGCACCAATCATCTGTCCAACTTTGAAACGAGCAGGAGTTACTGTTGTAAGTAAGTGCTGATAAGAAGTTAAATCGCCAGCGTTTTTAAAGTTAATTAAGTCAGTAACCCATGCTAACCAAAGTGGATCCTGTCCAAATACTGCAGTTCCAGCATTTGCTCCGGTAAGAATTGTATATGTACCACCAAATGATGTGTAGTTCATTGGTATTGTTAACATATGATGTAAACCAAATGGTAATAATAAACGTTCTAATGTACCATAAACAAATGGTGCTAAGATTGGAGATGTTGTGGAAGAGTTGGCAATCCAGATACCAAAGCTGTTGATACCACTCTGAACAACAGGCCAAATTGCTGTTAAAACTAATGCTGTGATTGTAGAGTAAAGAATTACTACTAATGGAACGAAACGTTTACCATTGAAGAAAGATAATGCATCTGGTAATTTTCTGAAGTTGTAATACTTGTTAAATGCATTTGCACCAACGAAACCAGAAATAATACCAACAAATACACCCATATTTAATGCAGGTTTTCCGAGGATATTAACAAAATAGTCACCTACTAAGATTTCCTGACCAAAAAGTGTATGTGTTACTGCTGCAGAATCAAGTAACATATCGGAAGTTACATTTAACGCAACACCAGTAATAACGTTAATTAAACAGAATGCAATCGCTGCGGCAAATGCTCCGCCGGCACGTTCTTTTGCCCAGGAACCACCAATCGCAATGGCAAATAATAAGTGAAGGTTATTAATAACTGCCCAACCGATCTGAGCTACAACGTTACCTACTGTGTTTACGATGGCAATATCGCCACCAGCGATACAGATTAAGTTACCTACGGAAATCATAAGACCTGCTGCAGGCATAACTGCAATTACCGTCATTAATACTTTTCCTAATTTCTGTAAGAAGTCAAAGTCAATTGGAAGCTTTTTCTTTGGTTTTTCTTCTTTTTCTGCTTTTACAGGGGCTGCTTCAACTGCTCCCTTTACTTCCATGATTACTTCTTTTGCTTTCACATCACCATAGTGAATGTCCATATCTGCAAGTTCGAGACCATTGCAAATAACATATGGTGTAGTTGTTTCGATATTTTTTGATTTTAAGAAATCAATATCTGCTTCGCAGATGAGATCTCCTGCTTTTAAGTTGTCACCAACTTTTACATGAGGGGTAAATCCTTCTCCGTTTAATGCAACGGTTTCAAGACCGAAGTGAATGATGATTTCCACACCTTCTGTCGTCTTAATGCCGTAAGCGTGTAAACTATCAGTAATTGTCGTTACTGTACAATCTGCTGGTGCATAGATCTTACCATCGACAGGTACGATCCCAACACCATCGCCAAGCATCTTCTGCGCGAAGATTTCGTCTGGCACCTGATCAATCGGAATAACTTTTCCGGAAACAGGTGCTAATAATGTTCCTTTTTTCATCCTGTGCTCCTTTTTTGTTGTTCGTTGTTGTTTGTTGTAGTTTGTTTTGGTTTGTTTGGGGTTTTTATTGCAATTGTTACATTTCGTTGCGCATCATTATGCAACGCATTGCATTTACGTTGCATTAATATTAGCACTATTTTGCGTAATATTGCAAGAAAAATAAGACCATCAACATCATTTTCGCCCATATGCACAAGATTTTTTCTGTTTTTTGTGCAATTTATGCAATTGCACCGCACCGAATTGCATTGATTTTGCATTATTTGATTGCGTTTATCTATGCATATCCTTGTGCATGCGTTGCATTGACATCGTGCATTTTTGCTTATATAATAGGGATAACTTGAAAACAACTTATATTATGTATTGAGGTGACTATAGATGAACGTTACATTAAAACAAGTAGCAAAGCTGGCAGGAGTCAGTCCATCCACTGTCTCCAGAACCATTTCCGATCATCCATCCATCAGTGCACAGACAAAGATTAAAGTGCGCAAAGCTATGGAAGAGCTAGGATATGAAGCATCTTCTTCCACTCCAACAATCCAGGATTCAAAAACAATTGGTGTCATTTTGCCAGCATCTGATTATGATGCCTATGAGAATGCTTTCTTTTTAAAGACCATTCGCGGAATCAGCTTATTCTGTAATTCCAAACAATATACACCTGTGCTGATTACCGGATCTACTAATCAGGAAATCATTAATGCTTTAAAGTCGATGAGTATAGAGAATAAATTAGACGGGGTTATCCTCCTCTATTCAAAAGAAGAAGATTCTGTACTTGAATACTTAAATTCCGAAGGGATTTTGTATATCATCCTCGGAAAAGCAAAGAGAAATACAAGCGAAACGATTTACATTGACAATGATAACATTGCAGCTTCTCGTGAAGCAGCCAATTATCTGATCAATATGGGGCATGAAAGAATCAGTTACATCGGTATGGATACCGATCATGTCTTTTCTGCAGACCGAAAAGCGGGATATATGCTTGCTATGGCAGAACACGGACTTCCGGTAAATCCGGATTATATCATCGAGCTTCCACTTTTCCCAAAAACGGATGTTCCTGAAATCCGCACGCTTTTAGAAAGAGACGACCGTCCAACTGCCATCATCGTCTGTGATGATATGTATGCCATGGTCCTCATGCAGATTGCAGCATTTTTAAATCTGCGTATCCCGGAAGATCTTTCCATCGTATCTTTTAACAATACAGCCTATGCAAGATTTTCCGTACCACAGCTTACTTCCATCGATGTTAACTCTCAGCAGTTAGGAATTGAAGCTGCATCCCAGATTATCAATCACATTGAGAACCCATCACTTCTTGCAACCAAAATCATCGTGCCACATTTCCTTGTGGAAAGAGAAAGCTGCGCACCAGTGAAATAAAAAAGCGTAAAAAAAGAGATGAACGCAATGCTACGTTCATCTCTTTCTTTATGTCTTTTATTAAAATTCTAAATCAGCCCGAGGTGTTCCAGACCTTTTTTGATTCCATCATTTTTTACCAGGTCTGTAGTAAATTCTGCATATGGCTCAAGTCCTGCAAAATGTCTTCCCATAATAACCGGATGGCCGACTACTTTTACCATTGGGAGATCATTGTCGCCATCGCCGAAGCAATAACTGTCATCTTTGGTCAGTCCCATGTACTTAATCATTGCTTCAATTCCTGTTCCCTTATCCACACCTTTTGGTGTAGCATCGGTAAATGTATATCGAATATGCTTAGCAAGTTCTAAAATTTCTTCAAAGTTTTCTCTTACATATTCTGCATCTTCTGGATTTTCATACATGAAAGTAAGCTTATTAATCTTACATTTGCCTTCTGTATCCCAAGGCTGCACCCAGTGATCCTGCACATCAAATACATATTTAAAGAAATCATAGATCTTAGTGCCAATTCCATCACAATAAGACTGACTTTCTCCATCCATCAGCATAACGACATTGCGCTTTGCACAGATTTCACGCATCACTTCAATTTCTTCCGGTGTAATTTCAATACTTACAACCGTTTCTCCATCGATTTCACAATATGCGCCAGCACCAGTTACATATCCATCAAAATAGTCTTTAACCGCTTCAGACATCTGCTTTGTACGTCCGGAACAAACACAGGTTGCGTAACCATTTGCACGAAGCTTATTAAGTGCTTCCTTCGCAGAATCCGGCAGTTCAAAAATGCCGTCCACTTCGTCGATTAAGGTTCCATCATAGTCGAAAAATACGACTCCTTTATAATCTTTCATATCTATCTCTTCTTTCGCTTATAATTTCTACTATCTATTCAATAATAATTTATAAATGACTTCGGCGCAACCGTCATGTTCGTTATCTGCTGTCACATAATTCGCTGCTTCCTTAGCCTCAGCAGTTCCATTGCCCATAGCAACACCGCATCCTGCTACGCGAAGCATCGTTAAGTCATTGCTCGCATCACCGACGGTGATCATTTCTTCAAAGGTTGCCCCAAGATGATTTGCCACGACACGAAGTCCGTCGATTTTTGAGATTCCTTCTGGTGTAATCTCCATGCAGGTTGGTTCGCTGCTTGCAAATGCTACCGGCAGATGGGCAAGTGTCTGTTCAAATGCTGGTCTCTTTGCTGCATCCGGCAGGAAAATATTGATTTTTTCAAGGTTTAATGCTTCCTGGTAATAATAATTTTTGATTTTCGGCACCTGAATGATATGGTTTTTGAAAGTGTTCTGATATGGAGCCAAGTGGTAGTGTGCCATGTTGTCCACCTGTTCAAGTTCTGTGATTCCCATGCCATCAGACAAAATATAGTACATCTTGTCCGAATCCCAATCATGGGAAATTTCAAAAATCTCATCCGCTACTTCTTTTTCAAACTGTCTCGACCAGATTATTTCATCCTTTTTCGGATCAAATACGACAGAGCCTCCCGCAAATACGATCAAACTGAGTAACGGAAAGATGTCTCTGTACTCATTTACCTCATTGATTGCTCGGCCTGTTGCAACAACTACATGCTTGCCTGCTTCCACCGCATCCTCCATAGCTTTACGCACGCCTGGTGTAATCTTCTTCTTCGGATTTAACAAGGTTCCGTCCATGTCAAATACAACCATTTTATATTCTTTATTCATTTCTATATTCTCCTGATTCTATAATCATTTTATTAATCTTTTCTTTGCACATACATACGGTACAAAGAAATAATAATACACATCGTAAGCATTTTCTTTCACCTTACCTCTCTGTCATGCATCCACCTTAACACAGGATGATCATTTCGAAAAGATTTGGCGGTATTTTTAAAATATATGCGTATATTTATGATTATTTTGCGTATTTCAATCAATCAAATTGATTATTCTCTCAAATATTATTATAATGGAATAATGAATAATTGAAAAGAGGGTCCTTGATTATGACAAGTGAGAGAAGAGAAACTATCCTGCACTATCTTGCACAGAAAAACTTTATTACTGTAAAAGACATGGCTGAGCTGATTCATGTCAGTGAACCTACCATCCGACGTGATTTTGCTGAATTAGAAAAGGAAGGTGTCATCCGCAGAAACCATGGTGGCGCCAGCTATTTATCAGAAGGTGAATACGAATGGCCATTCACTTTCCGTAATCGTTCCAACATCGATAAGAAAACCTATATTGCAGGGCTTGCTTCTTCTTATATCAAGGCAGGCGACACAATATTTTTAGATTCTTCGAGCACTTGCTATTGTATAGCCAAAGAGCTTGCAAAATTTGATTCCCTACGTGTACTCTGCCAGGGTCTTCCTGCGATTCGTGCCCTCTCAGAAAATGAATCCATCACAATTGAATGTCTTTGTGGCACTTACTTTCCAAAACGTGATGCCATCTACGGTGCTGACGCTATCAACTTTATCAACCAGCGCCATGCCAAGTACTGCATTCTATCCACGTCCACACTTAATCTTGACTATGGACTGATGGATAATGCAGAAGAAGAAATCGGCATGAAACAGGCATTTGCCAAAAACGCCGACAAAGTCATGCTACTCGTAGACAGCTCTAAATTTGACAAAACAAGCTACTATCGCACTGTTCCCTTTGATGACATTGATATTATCGTCAGCGACCAGAGATTACCGGAAGAACTGTGTAAGTACTGCGATGAACATGGGATAGAGTATGTATACTAGCTGCTTCCACATTTATTCGAGGACGCGCTCTCGCTCAACGTATGACGTAGCGGTACTAAATTCAAAAACCAGGAAAAGACGCAGGTTTGTGTAAACACAAGCTACGTCTTTTCCTGGCTTTTTTCATTAAGTGCCGACGTCATTCGATGGTCCTCTTAATATGTATATTGCACACTCTAACGGTCGGATTTGCGCAGCAAATCGTTCGCGATGCGGAGCGAGCGTCCTTTCTTAAAATATAATTAATACTCCTCTATAATGATATTAACCATCATATGGTGGTAAATAATCATTAGGAGG
>JAZUED010000099.1:0-3448 GCA_045640005.1 Candidatus Fimousia sp. | reverse complement strand
CTCATCATGGTTGCACAGTTCCAGTCACTGATTTCACCATTTATCATCTTATTTACTATCCCATTAGCATTCACTGGTGGTATTATCGGCCTCCTTGTTGCAGGAATGGACTTAAGCGTGATCGCGATGATCGGTTTCGTTATGTTATCCGGTATCATCGTAAATAATGGTATCGTATTAGTAGATACGATCAATCAGCTTCGTGAACAGGGTATGGAAAAAGATGAAGCAATCATCACTGCAGGTGGAATGAGACTTCGACCTATCTTTATGACAGCGATGACAACCATTCTCGGTCTTTCCCTCATGGCAATTGGATTTGGTCAGGGTTCAGAGATGTCTCAGCCAATGGCGGTTGTAACAATTGGTGGTCTGATTTACGGTACACTTTTAACATTGATTGTCGTGCCAGCAATCTATGGTCTTGTTACAAGCGATGATGGTGGAAGAAGAGGAATCTCACTTCCTAAGATTTCCTTAAAGAGCAATCCTTTGAAGAATGTTTCCTTAAAGAAGCTTCCAATGGACAAAGTATCCATCAAAAATCCGTTTAAGAAAAACGAAGAATAAAACGAAAAAATAAAAGAAAGATTCAAGGTGTCGTTTCAAAAATGAAACGGCACCTTTTTTCGTATCATTGCATTTTATGGGTGGATACTTTATAATTAAAATAGCGCCATAAATTCAATTTGTTGTTCGGGGTATTACAAATGAAGAAGAAATTTTTGTTTGAAACAATACGTTTAAATAAATATATGAGTGATGCAGGCATTTGCTCTCGCAGACAGGCAGATAAGTATATTGCCGATGGTTTGGTGACCGTTGATGGAGAAGTGGCAGTGCCTGGAACGAAGGTGACGAGAGACCAGGAGGTTTGTTTTAACGGAGAAGTAATCTCTCTTGTGGAAGAATTAGAGCTGATTGCATTTAACAAACCAAGAGGAATTGTATGTACAGCCTCTAAGCAGGAAAAAGATAATATCATTGATTTTATCGACTATCACACAAAGATTTATCCAATCGGCAGATTAGATAAAGATTCCGAAGGATTGATTCTTCTTACCAATGATGGAGAAATCTCAAACCGCATCCAGAAGGCTCGTTATTATCACGAAAAAGAATATATTGTTACGGTTGATAAACCCGTTACGTTCGAATTTTTATACGGAATGCGCAATGGTGTTCCGATTTTAGATACCGTTACACGTAAATGCAAAGTGAAAAAATTAAGCAAGAATCAGTTTTCCATTATTCTTACACAGGGACTTAACAGACAGATTCGTCGTATGTGTGAGTATTTTGGATATCGCGTAGTAAATCTTCAGCGTGTACGAATTATGGACATTGAGCTTGGAAAGTTAAAAACAGGAACTTACCGTAAACTCACTCGCCAGGAAGTAAACCGATTAAAGAAGGAGCTTTTTGATGAATCAGAAGAATAGAATGAAAGAACTGATAGAAACTCTGAATGCTGCATCAAAGGCTTACTATCAGGAAAACCGCGAAATCATGAGCAACTATGAATATGATGCTCTTTATGATGAACTGGTTGCACTTGAAGAAGAAACAGGGATTACCTATGCGAATTCTCCAACCATTCATGTTGGATATGAACTCTTAACAGAACTTGTAAAAGAAGCACATGAATCTCCGATGTTATCTTTAGATAAAACAAAAGAGGTGGCCGCTTTAGAGTCCTGGTTAGGAGATCAGGAAGCACTCCTTTCCTGGAAGTTAGATGGTCTTACCATCGTTGTAACCTATGAAGGTGGAACTCTTCAAAAGGCAGTAACTAGAGGGAATGGAAAAATCGGGGAAGTAGTTACAAACAATGCAAAAACATTTTGTAATCTTCCTGCAAAAATTGATTTTAAAGGCAAACTTGTTCTTCGAGGAGAAGCAATCATCAAATACAGTGATTTTTACAAAATCAACGAAAGTATTCAGGATGTGGATGCAAAATACAAAAATCCAAGAAACTTATGCAGTGGTTCTGTAAGACAGTTAAACAACGAAGTGACAGCAAAAAGAAGAGTATATTTCTATGCATTTAATCTTGTTCAGGCTGAAGGCATGGAACTTGCTGACAGCGTAGAAGAACGCTTTAACTGGCTTGAAGAACAGGGATTTACCGTCGTTGAACACAAGAGAGTGACAGCGGATAACGTTGCACAGGCGGTAGAAGCATTTGCCGCTAAAATCAAGGAGATGGATGAACCATCCGACGGGCTTGTTATCATCTATGATGATATTCCATATGGAGAAAGCCTCGGCATGACGGCAAAATTCCCGCGTAATTCGCTCGCATTTAAATGGGCGGATGAGACAGCGGTAACGAAGCTTTCTTATATTGAATGGAGTCCATCAAGAACCGGGCTGATTAATCCGGTTGCCGTGTTCGAACCAGTGGAATTAGAAGGAACTACCGTAAGCCGTGCCAGCCTTCATAACGTAAGTATTGTAGAAGAGTTAGAGCTTGGCGAAGGCGATGAAATTACGGTATACAAAGCGAATATGATCATTCCTCAGATTGCAGAAAATCTGACTAGAAAGGGTGGGATCAAGCCGCCTTGTCAATGCCCTGCGTGCGGTGGAGAAACCGTCGTAAAAGAGGAGAATGGTGTAAAGGCGCTTTATTGCAGCAATGAATTTTGCAGTGCAAAAAAATTAAAGCTGTTTGGTCATTTTGCTTCCCGCGATGCCATGAACATCGATGGGATGAGTGAGGCAACGCTTGGAAAGATGATCGATCAGGAATTTGTCAGTGAATTATATGATCTTTATGATCTTGAAAAATATAAGGATTTGATCGTTTCGATGGAAGGATTTGGCGAAAAATCTTATCAGAAGATGATCAAATCTTTAGAAAAGTCAAAAGAAGTTATGCTTCCAAACTTTATCTACGCGCTTGGAATCAGCAACGTCGGCTTGTCAAATGCTACCCTCATCACGAAGCATTTTCACAGTGAGTGGGACAAAATCAAGCAGGCAAAAGAAGAGGATTATTTAGAAATCGAAGGAATCGGTCCGGTGATCGCAGCATCTATGGTTCATTATTTTGCGAATGAACATAATCAGAAGATGTTAGCGAAACTAGAAGGAATCCTGACCTTGAAAAAAGTAGAAGAGTCTGACGCAGAAAAGAGTTTAGAAGGAAAAGTTTTTGTTGTGACAGGATCTGTACATATCTTTAAAAACCGTAAAGAAGTGCAGAAAAAAGTAGAAGAATTAGGTGGTAAGGTGACAGGGTCTGTAACGAAAAAAACAGACTACCTCATCAACAACGATATCACAAGCAATTCTTCAAAGAATAAAAAAGCAAAAGAATTAGGGGTACCAATTATCACCGAGGAAGAATTTATCTCGATGACCGAATAAAGGAGAAGAGAAATGCCAATTTGTATTGATAAGGATTTACCTGCAAAAGAAATACTTGAGAGAGAAAATG
>JAZUED010000098.1:0-2306 GCA_045640005.1 Candidatus Fimousia sp. | reverse complement strand
GCAACTAAGGTTTCTGCCGGTGTTTCTACTGGTATTGGTGACCATGATGAAAAATACAATGGTGAGCAGGAAGTAGATGCAGGTGATGAACAGTTTGAAATTGCTGATGCACGTAGCTTCGATGAAATGTATAATGACATCGCTGGCGAAGGGCTTCAGCCGGTATTAAATGACTATGTTTATGTATAAAACCGTTTGTATTACCAATATGAATTTAGCAGGCGGGGATCCGGCATCTCTTCTTGCTGCAATAAACCGTGTGGTTGCTTCTAAAGAGGTCGACCTGATTATTCTTCGCGAGAAAGACCTCTCCGAAGAGCAGTATGCTGCTTTAGCTTACGAAGTATTAAAGATTTGCTACTATGGTGGCGTCAAATGTATCCTGCATACGTTTACTTCTGTGGCAAAACGCTTGAATTATCCGCATATTCACTTAACGATGCGTGATTTTATGAAACTTTCTTTATCGGATCGTCAATATTTTAAGACG
The DNA here is from genome assembly GCA_045640005.1 of Candidatus Fimousia sp. Classification (GTDB taxonomy): domain Bacteria; phylum Bacillota; class Clostridia; order Lachnospirales; family Lachnospiraceae; genus Fimousia. The sequence goes on along the minus strand of JAZUED010000098.1, from coordinate 1,816 downwards.
ATCGGTGTTTCTACTCACTCAGTAGAGGAAGCCATGACAGCTCGTGGCCTTGGTGCTTCCTATATCACTGCTAGCCATATCTTCGAGACAAAGTGTAAAGAGGGATTAGAACCTCGTGGTCTCTCTTATCTTCGAAAAGTGTGCGAAACAACGCATGATGGAAAACTTCCTTTTATGGAAGTGTACGCGCTTGGCGGAATCCATCCGGACAATCTTCATTTATGTGTGGAGGCTGGTGCAGACGGTATCTGCATGATGAGTGAATATATGAAGGGAGGGCGATAAGATGAATTGTGATTACGTGAATGATAGTAAACTTTCTGTCGCAGCGAACGCGGGGGCAGAAAATGAGCGATATGCGAGACAGATTACGATTGCGGAAATTGGTGAAATCGGTCAGGAAAAGTTGAAAAATTCGAGTGTATTGATTGTTGGCGCAGGCGGGCTTGGCACACCTTGTGCCTTATATCTGGCGGGAGCCGGAGTTGGAGTCATCGGGATCGCAGATGCGGATGACGTAAGCGTAAGCAACCTTCACCGTCAAGTGATTCATCCGGCAAGCCGTACGGGTGTGAACAAAGCAGAGTCAGCCAAAGAATCTATGCTCGCCATCAATGATGAAATAAAGGTAATTACTTATCCATATTTCATTACCACTGATAATGTGGAAGATATCATTTCTCAATATGATTTTGTTCTCATCTGTGTGGATAATTTTGAGACAAGATTTTTAGTCAACGATACTTGTGTAAAGCTTCGCAAACCATTTTGCAATGGGGGAGTGATCCGTTTCGAAGGACAAGTACTTACTTACGTTCCTGGCAAAGGTCCTTGTTATCGTTGCATCTTCGAAGATATTCCTGAAGATGTTCCAAACAATGCTGAATTAGGCGTTATGGGACCAGCTGTTGGAGTCATCGGATCTCTTCAGGCATTAGAAGCCATCAAATATATCACAGGCGTTGGAAAACTGCTCATTGGACGCATGTTAATCTTTGACGGACTAACAATGGAAACCAGAATTGCCAAATTCCCGAAAGCATCCATCTGGTGTCCAGCCTGTGGCGGAAAATAAAAGAATATTCAAAGAAACTACAAAGAAAAAGGCAGATACATTTGATCATATCTTATGTATCTGCCTTTTTTTCTTAATTTGCCAACATAGTATCAACATATTTTTTTATTTCTTTCAGTGTATCGGTCACATTCCCTCGATTCATAATCATCTGACTAATTTTTCCGTCAGTATAATCCATGATGGCATCATAATTTTTTATTTTTTCTCGTGAAACTACGTGCTGCATAACAGTATCTAACAACTTTACTTTCACACCAGTATCACTACCCATAACCGAATCTAATATTTTTTGCGTATTTTGTGAATTGGTCACTTCACGAAGTGGGGAAACTCCCTGGGAATAACGAAAGATATTTTGCTGTGTTTCTTTATTATAAGTCAGTTCTTTTAAAAACAGCCATGCATAATCTTCATGAGTTGTTTTCTGGCTGATTCCAATCAAAAGATTATCTGCATACGTTTGATAAGAAGAACGATTCCCTGCTGGGAATTGAGTACAATCCCATTCAAAATTCGCATATTTATTTAATTTATATGGATATGGTTTATAAGTACGAAACTCTGAAAATTTCATTGGTCGAAAGCCTACATTTCCAAGGTCGAAGTCTTCTGCTGTCGGACTCTGATATCCGGATAGCTGATAAATCTTCTTCGCATAAGAAACTGCTTCTTGCACAGAAACATCTGTAAAACAACTTATATTTCGATTTTCTTCAAACAGGCTTGCTCCATTACTAT
>JAZUED010000097.1:0-3483 GCA_045640005.1 Candidatus Fimousia sp. | reverse complement strand
AACACTTCGAAAAATTGTTTCATTCGTTATTCACCCCAATGTTCTAATTCATAACGTAATGTATTAAGTAATTCATCTTCTGGCACTTTACGGATGATTTCTCCCTTTTTAATGAGGAGACCTTCACCGATTCCGCCTGCGATTCCGATATCAGCTTCGCGAGCTTCGCCAGGACCATTTACCACGCAACCCATAACGGCTACTTTAATATTTAAGTGATCAAACTCAGGAATCATAGTTTCAACCTGGTTTGCAAGTCCAATTAAATCAATATTTGTACGTCCACAAGTTGGACAGGATACAACTTCAATACCACCTGTGCGAAGACCTAAAGTCTTTAATACAAGCTTAGCAGTTGCAATTTCATTCACCGGGTCACCTGTAAGAGATACACGGATGGTATCACCTACACCCATATTTAAGATAATACCAAGTCCAATGGAAGATTTGATATTTCCGCTGAATACTGTTCCGGACTCTGTAATACCAACATGAATTGGATAAGGAATTAATGGTGCAATAATCTCATGAGCTTTTGCACACATTAAAACGTCAGAGGATTTGATGCTGACAACTAAATTGTCATATCCCATATTTTCCACTAATTTTACTTTATCAAGAGCGGATTCTACGATACCTTCTGCAGTAACTTTGCCGTATTTTTCAACGATATGCTTTTCTAAAGAACCACTGTTAACACCGATACGGATTGGCACATTGTATTCTTTTGCTTTATCAACTACCATTTTTACCTTTTCTTCAGAACCGATATTACCTGGGTTGATTCGAATCTTGTCAGCACCATTCTCAATAGCTGCAATTGCCATCTTATAGTCAAAATGAATATCAGCAACTAATGGAATGTGGATCTGTTTTTTGATTTCTTTAATTGCTTTTGCTGCTTCCATATTAGGAACAGTACAACGAATGATCTCGCATCCAGCCTGTTCTAATCGAAGGATCTGAGCAACCGTTGCTTCAACATCATCTGTTTTTGTATTTGTCATGGACTGGATTAATACTGGATTCCCACCCCCAATGACTTTGTTTCCAATTTTAATAACTTTTGTGTGTTCACGAAAACTCATCTTAAATACCTCTTTTTATCGGACCATCAAAGTCCAGATATCTTTTAACATAACAACACCCATAAGGATCAACAATAATACAAAACTAATATAAATAAGTGCACCTTCTTTTTTAGAGCCAATAGACTTACCACGAATACCTTCAATAATTAAGAGGAGACAACGTCCTCCATCAAGAGCAGGAATCGGAAGTAAATTCATGACACCTAAGTTGGCACTTAATAAAATTGTAAGACTTAACATGGATTCAAATACAACTAATGCACCATAAGGACTTGCTTCGTTGTAAGTATCTCCAATGGTACTTACAATACCAATTGGTCCGGATACTTCATTCAATCCAATCTGTCTTGTAATCAACATCTTAAGACTTAATAAAGTCAGTTTAATCTGAAGTCGAACTTCATTAAAGGAATACTTCAGTGTACCGAACATCCCCTGTTTTACATAACCAGAACTATAAACTCCGATTCGGTAAGATCCGGTTTCTTTACTAAATTCAGGAACAACTTCACTTTCTTTCTTCGTTCCATCCTTTGCAATAGTTTTCACTGCAATCGGTTCTCCATGATTTTCAAAATAAAGATAATAGCTTATATCACGGAAATTATGAACACGTTTACCATCTAATGAATAAATGGCTTCTCCAGCTTCGATTTGCGTTTTTGACATTGGAGAACCTGGTTCAATTTTTGAAATAACTGGAATATCAGCTCCGGTTAAGGAAATCATAATCACAGAAAAGACGAATGCCATAATAAAGTTAAAGAATGGTCCGGCAAAACAAATTGAAAATCTTGCAAGAACAGATTTTTGATTGTATGCACGTTCATCATCACTTTCTTCTTCTTCCCCTCTCATAACACACGCTCCACCGAATGGAAGTGCCTTTAGAGAGTAGACAGTTTCTCCAATCTGTTTTCCAATAATCGTAGGTCCTAGTCCAAGTGAAAACTCTTCTACATATACATCATTCTTCTTTGCCAGGAGAAAATGCCCCAGTTCATGAAAGAGGATGATCATACTAAATATGATCAGAGCAATAATAATATTCATTATAAGCCTGCTCCTGTAATCATGGAAATAACAAGATATACAAGCGGACCAACGATAATGACACTGTCAAAACGGTCTAAAATCCCACCATGACCAGGAATTAAAGTACCGTAATCTTTGATATCAAAATTACGCTTGATTGCAGATGCTGCTAAATCACCGATCATGGAAAGTAATCCTCCAAGAACACAGATGACTGCAAATACAATAACAGGATTGTAATCTACTCGTAATGCATGAGAGATATATACCCCATATAAAGCACCTAATGCACCAGAACCAATAAGTCCTCCTACAGCACCTTCAATTGTTTTCTTTGGACTAAGTACAGGTGCCATCTTATGTTTTCCAAATAATCGACCTGCACAGTAAGCACATGTATCAGTACCCCATGCAGCAAGGAAAATAAGAACTACATATTCAAGTCCATTCTGAAGAATACGAATCTGATACATGTAAGATAACATAACAGATACGTAGATCAGACAGAAGAATGCTGCCATTACCTGATTTGCATGATATTTTGGATAGGTGAATACATATGCTCCAAGAACAAACATTAAGAACACAATGATAAAAGTAAAGCTCCAGGATCCTACTCCAAAGAAAAGCATCAGATAATACATGATCGTAGCGACATATACAATGACTGCAAGAACACTTTTTTCGATTTTAAATACCTTTAAAAGTTCACTTGCGCCGATGAGAGATACGATTGTTAACACACCAAATGTCACAACGCCTCCCATATAAAAAGTAATTGCGGCAATGATAACAAGAACAATACCGCTGATTAAACGTTCCTTAAACATGAAAATCTCCTTTTCTCACCAAAATTTTAAGCTTTGACACCACCGAAACGTCTGTCTCTGCCATTATAAAATTCAATTGCTTTGACAAGTTCAGCTTTATTAAAATCAGGCCAAGCACAATCTGTAAAATAGAATTCTGAATATGCAAGCTGCCATAATAAATAGTTAGAGAGACGAAGTTCACCACTGGTACGAATCATAAGATCCGGATCAGGAATGCCTGCAGTATCTAAATAGCTGTCAAATACTTCTTCTGTCATTTCAGACGGAAGTAATGCACCCTTCTGACAGTCTTCTAACATCTTTCTGGTTGCTCGTACGATTTCGTCACGGCTACCGTAGTTGATCGCAATTGTGAAAGTGATTCCGGTATTGACAGCGGAAACCTCTTCTAATTCTCCAATTTTATTCTGGATATCCTGATCGAGGCCAGTCTTATCACCGATTACGCGAACACGCATATTGTTCTTATTCGCACGTTTGATACATGTTTTTAAATAATCTCTTAATAAATTCATAAGAGCTTT